>JBJTUI010000221.1:0-2719 GCA_046080625.1 Elainella sp.
CAGCGACTCTTCCAGATTGCCCACCCGCAGCATCGTATGCAGTAAGCGCATGTTCGTCCTCCCGGTTCCAGGTTTTGTTGCTGATTTGGCCTCTTTCATTCTGAGGCAGACTCTTCCTTTATGCTAGTCTCTGGGCTGGGGTTTCCCCTGCCGCTCTTTCACTGCGGACTCGACTCTGCGCAAGGGTTTATGCGCAAGGATTTCTGTGCAAGGATTTCTCAACCTCAACAAACCGGCTGGCCTCACCTCCCACGACTGTGTGGCGCGGGTGCGGCGACTGCTGAAGCTGAAGCGAGTCGGCCATGGCGGCACCCTCGATCCGGCAGCAGTAGGGGTTTTGCCGATCGCGTTGGGTCGGGCCACCAGGCTACTGCAATACCTGTCCCACACCAAAGCCTATCGAGCCCGAATTCGGTTTGGTCTCACGACCAGCACCGACGATCTGGAGGGCGAAGTGTTGAGCCAGACTCCGGCTGCCCACCTCGACCTGCCCCAAATCCAGCTGCTCCTGCCCCAGTTTGAAGGCACGATTCAGCAGATTCCGCCCAGCTACAGCGCCATTCAAGTTGGCGGCAAGCGGCTGTATGAACTGGCTCGGGCCGGACAGGCGGTTGCAGCTCCGGTGCGTACCGTCGAAGTCGCGAGGATTGAGATTCTGGGCTGGCAGCCGGGAGAGCAGCCCGAACTGGAGGTGGCGATTGCCTGCGGTGGCGGAACCTATATCCGCTCGATTGCCCGCGATCTGGGGGCAGCTCTGGGCGTAGGAGGCACCCTGGCCCACCTGATCCGCACCGCCAGCAGCGGTTTTCTGCTCGACCAGAGCCTGACGCTCGAAGCATTCGCCGACCAGCTTGCGGCCCAAACCTTCTGCCCAATTCCACCGACCGCCGCCCTGAGCCATCTACCCCAGCTCTATCTCCTGCCTGACCAAACTCGCCGCTGGCAGCAGGGACAGCCCATCCCGGCAGCTGAGCTAGCAGTCCAACCCGAGTCTGCTGAACTGAAGCCAGCCCAGCCCACCCAGATTCTGGGGCAGCTCGATAGCGAGTTCCTGGGAATCGGTGAACTCAAACAGCGCGAGGCCGGTTTGTTCCTGGTGTCCAGCCTGGTCTGGCTATGAGATCTAGCGCTTCAGATCTGGGCTTTGAGGGTTGGGCTTTCAGGCTTGGGCTTTCAGGTTTGGGATGGCGAAATTACCCCAATTCGCCGCGATGGCCGTCGGGCAGGGTGGTTGTGCCGTCGTAGATCGCCTGCTCCAGGTTAACGGCAGCGGCGCGAAACAGGTTGGATTGATACAGCAGAGCTGCCTCCAGGTTGGCCTGCTCCAGATTGGCATCCGAGAGGTCGGCCCCGGTCAGATCAGCCGCCTTCAGGTTGGCATGGCGCAGATCGGCACTTTGCAGGTTGGTTTGCCGCAGGCTGGCGTTTTGGCACTGGCCATACCACAGATCGGCCCGCGACAGATTGGCCTGCGAGAGGTTGGCGTCAGCCAGATTGGCCGACTGTAGACGGGCGTGACTCAAATCAGCGGCCTCTAGGTTGGCACCTTGCAGATTGGCGCGGCTGAGGTTGGCGTAGGGCAGGTAGGCTCCTGCCAGGTTGCTGTCTCGTAAATCAATTTCGGGTAGCTGGCATTCAAATAAATTGGCTTGGCTTAAATCAATTTGGCGGAAGTCGCGGTTGCCCTTGGCGTATTCGGCTAAAAGCTGGTCCACTGTAATCTTTCGCATACTAAAATCCGGCAGTACAAAGCACTCGCCGTTGGAACAAAACCGGCGAAATAAGTAAGTATTTATGCTTAACTTAAAAAATGTTTACACAGCCTACCTTGAAAGCCCTGGTTTTTAACCTTTTTTTTAGGCTTAGAAAAATAAGCTAAAGAGACTCTGGCTGCGACCTATTTCCTGCTATCGGGGCGATGCTTGAGGTCACTCGAAGCACCCGAAGGGTGCATCCCAGTCTTGTAAGACTTATGATGAGAATTTTCCGTTCAGGTAAGCTGAACGTTGCTTCAGCACTTGCGGGACATTGGCGCGCTCCCACTGCGCCCCCGATATCTTCACCCGCCGCCCGATTTGTTTGACGGTCGATTCCACATCTCCAGAACCAATGGAGATGCCTTCGGCTTGATAGTAGGCATAGTTGACGATTCGAGTGCGATGTTTGGTCAGATAGTCCACAAAGGTGGTGACACGCTCATGCTGCCAGTCTCGGAATTGATCGATGGCAGCGTCTACATCCCCTCGCCATAAACAGGCTTCCACTTTGTCTAAGCGCTGCTGGGAACCACCGACTTTGCCCAAGTTTTCCATCAGATGGTACCAGTCCAGGATCTCCCGCCGCTGGGTCGAGGTGCCAATCTGGCGAAACAAGTTCCAAATGCCGTCATGTCCATCGCCGAGGCAGGTTAACGGTTGCGCCAAAGGTTGGGCATTGACCCAGTTGACTAGACTTAATCGGAAATGATTAAGAAAAGCGGTTCTTCCAGAATTACCGTGGTGCCTTCCACATCTAGTGTGTGGACAAGAGCGATTGAGGGTTTATGTCATGATCAGAGCAGATGAGTTGGGGCATAGACATGGACAACCAGTTTCAAATTCCGCTTGACCTGCCCGATGTGCGCATCATCGAGGTGAGCAAGGTCAAAAACGAGTGGTTAATTCGGGTGGAAAGTACGTTGAATGGGACGACCTGCCGCAAGTGTGGTCGGGCGATTGAG
>JBJTUI010000222.1:0-11121 GCA_046080625.1 Elainella sp.
GATTGCTTCGTGGGCCTCCTGGGCTCCCTTGGCCTTGGTGGCATACTGGCGCGGTTCGGGGCTGAGGTAGTTGCTGCCATACATCTGCTCGACGCAGGAGCGGGCGGCGGCAATCGCCTGCTGGGACAGGTTGGTAGAATCCGTCCGCATGTAGGTGATGTAGCCCTGCTCATAGAGGCTCTGGGCCGTGCGCATGGTTTCGCGGGCCGACAGCCGCAGCTTGCGGTTGGCTTCTTGCTGCAGGGTCGAAGTGGTGAAGGGCGGCGAAGGTTTGCGGGTGGAGGCGCGTTCCTCCAGGTTAGTGACGGTCCAGGTTTGGCTCAGCAGGCGTTCTTGCAGGGAGCGGGCTTCGGTTTCGCCCAGCAATAGCACGTTGCGTCCGCTGAGGATCTGACCGGTGGTTTCGTCAAAGTCACTGCCCTGGGCGACGCGGGTGCCGCCAACCGAGACGAGCTTGGCCTCAAACGGCAGCTTCTGCGAGTCTTCTGGGGCGGTTAAGGTGGCTTTCAGATCCCAGTAGCTGCCCTTGCGGAAGGCCCGCCGCTGCCGCTCCCGGTTGACAATTAGCCGCACCGCCACCGACTGCACCCGGCCTGCCGACAGCCCCCAGGCGATTTTCTTCCAGAGCAGCGGCGATAGGGTATAGCCCACCAAACGATCCAGAATTCGGCGGGTTTCTTGAGCCCGCACCACCTGTTCGTCCACGTTGCGGCAGTCTTGCAGAGCCGCCTGGATCGCTTCTTCCGTGATCTCGTGGAACACCATGCGCTTGATCGGCACCTTGGGCTGGAGTACCTGGAGCAGGTGCCAGCTAATGCTCTCGCCTTCCCGGTCTTCGTCTGTGGCCAGCACCAGCTCGTCGGCGTTTTTGAGCGCTTCTTTCAGCGCCTTCACCACTTTCTTTTTGTCCTGGGGGATCACGTAGAGCGGTTCAAAATCACTCTCGATATTGACGCCAATCTTGGCCCAGTCTTCGCCCTTGACGTTGGCCGGAATCTCGCTGGCCGATTGGGGCAGGTCGCGCACATGGCCCATTGAGGCTTCGACTTGATAGCCAGACGGCAGGTAGTTGCGAATGGTGCGGGCTTTGGTTGGGGACTCAACAATAACAAGGCTTGGCATGGGTCGATCCGGTTCCGAGGACAGTTGAATCTGGTGAATCTGGGGCTGAAATCTAGAATCTGGGGGGTGAAATCTAAAAGGGGGATTCGAGCAGTTGAAAGCTGAGCTTGCAGCGAGACGGTGAATTCGCTGGTAACTGGTTGGGCAGCCGGTCGGGGGTAGAACCTGTGAAATTCCAGGTGATAAAACTCTGGAGCGCCTGTAGAGGGACAGTTGAGGGGAAAGCAGGTCTGGTTCCTAGGCTAATACCCCAGGCCGGAAGGTGCCAACCCTGCTCAAGGTCTTAACCCCATGGTTTAATTCATGAATTTTGCGCCGTGGATTCTATGACCCCAGCAGCGGCTAGATTCGAGCTTGGCAAGCGCTCGGAAGCTGGCAGTACCCTTCAGCCTTCCCCCCTGGATCTGATTGCTAAATCTACTTGCTAAACCCACTTACTAAACCCACAACTCCAACCTGTCGCCTCAATCGCTGACCTCTACTATCTCAGTCCGTCTTACCTGAATCTGTACTACCTCAACTTACCGCGCCTCAATTCTGTTGATTTGTTGGTCAATCGATCTGTTGATTCTGTTTGTTGGTCAGTTGATTCTGTTGGTCAGTCTGCCTCTTAGCCAGGTGGCTTTCAGCTGAACAAATGGGGTTCAGGGTCAGAATAGATTCCAACTTAACGACCCGCTTGCCCAATCGACAAGGCCATCAGCCAGATTTCTGCGCTTCAACACCACCAGCTCCTTAGCAAAGTCATCCAGTTTAGGGACCCAAACTAGAAGACCTCAACCTAACAGCAGCCAGCGCTGTCGATTGCCAGAGCCCAACCGGGTCCAAATCGATCGCCTATTTATAGTTAATATCAGCAGAATTGAAGATTGGCACAGTCAAAGATCGACAATTTGACCTCAGATTAGCCGGAGGAAGGCGATATGATGCTTTGTGAAGAATTTTTTAATAATTTTCTGGGTAGGGATTACCTTGAGCCAGCAATTCCTCTACTCTAAAGAAGGATGACTTCGCCAGGGGCTTTTCAGGGGCTTTTCCACCAAGTTTTTGCAGAGGCGTCTTCTGTACGAGATTCTTCCCCTGACTTGAGAGCCCTGACTTGAGAGATTCACCGCACCCAGTTGCTCGTACCCAATTCGTCGAACGCTTATGGATTTTGCCAATCTTGCTGCTCAGCTCAATGCCGGGACGATCTGGCCCGAAGGCATCGTCATCATCACCCTGCTGGTGGTTCTGGTCGGCGATTTGATTGTCGGGCGCGCCTCGGCTCGCTGGACGCCCTACGTCACGATTGTCGGCCTGTTATCGGCACTGGCTGCCCTCTATTTCCAGTGGGGCAACGACAACCCAATCGCCTTCCTGGGTTCCTTTAACGGCGATCCGCTCAGCATTGTCTTCCGGGGAATTATCCTCCTGTCTGCTGTGGTCACAACCCTGATCACCGTGCGCTACGTGGAGCAGTCGGGTACGGCCCTGGCCGAGTTTCTGGTGATCATGCTGACCGCGACCGTGGGGGCGATGTTTTTGTCAGGGGCAAACGAGCTGGTGATGATCTTCGTTTCCCTGGAGACGCTGAGTATCGCGTCCTACCTGCTGACGGGCTACATGAAGCGCGATCCCCGCTCCAATGAAGCAGCCCTGAAGTACCTGCTGATTGGGGCCGCCAGCGCGGCAATTTTCCTCTACGGCGTGTCGCTGCTCTACGGTTTGTCGGGTGGCGAAACTCGCCTGACCAATATCACCGCCGAAATTATCCGCAACACGGGCGACGGCTCCCTGGGCGCGGTGATTGCTCTGGTGTTTGTGATCGCTGGGATTGCCTTCAAAATCGCGGCTGTGCCCTTCCACCAGTGGACGCCGGACGTATATGAGGGTTCGCCCACCCCGGTCGTAGCCTTCCTGTCGGTGGGTTCGAAGGCGGCTGGGTTTGCTCTGGCGATTCGGCTGCTGGTCAGCGCCTTCCCCACGGTTTCAGAACAGTGGCATTTTGTGTTGACGGCTTTGGCGCTGCTTAGCATGGTGTTGGGTAACGTGGTCGCCCTGGCCCAGACCAGCATGAAGCGGATGCTGGCCTACTCGTCGATTGCCCAGGCGGGCTTTGTGATGATTGGTCTGGTGATTGGCACCGAGGCGGGCTACGCCAGCATGGTGTTCTATCTGCTGGTCTACCTGTTCATGAACCTGGGCGGCTTTGCCTGCATTATTCTATTTACCCTGCGGACGGGCACCGACGAAATCAGCGAGTACAGCGGCCTCTACCAGAAAGACCCGCTGCTGACGCTCTGCCTCAGCCTCTGTTTGCTCTCCCTGGGCGGCATCCCTCCCCTGGCGGGCTTCTTTGGCAAAATCTACCTGTTCTGGGCGGGCTGGCAGGCAGGAGCCTACACGCTGGTGCTGGTGGGTCTGCTGACTAGCGTCATCTCGATCTACTACTACATACGCGTGGTGAAGATGATGGTGGTGAAAGAGCCGGAAGAAATGTCGGAGTCGGTGAAGAACTACCCCGAAATTCGCTGGTCGCTGCCCGGAATGCGCCCGCTTCAGGTGGGTCTGGTGCTCTGCCTGGTAGCCACCACGCTGGCTGGGATTCTGTCGAACCCGCTGTTTACCCTGGCCAATGCTTCGGTGAAGGGCACGGCCTTCCTTCAGCCCGCTCTGGTGCCGGTGGCGCTGGTTAAACCGCCTGCCCGCAGCTCGGTCGAGTAGCGCTCCGGTTGAGCCGGTTTACAACGCAGGATTACAACAAAATCAGCTTTCCTCAACCCCCGAGCCAAGATTTCCAGGTTTGGGGGTTTTGATTTGGCCTGAAGCCCTGCCGGTGAATTGCAGAAATTGATTGAGTAGTGAGGCTTTAGGTATAGCCATAATCTTTCTGGTTAGGACGGGGTGCAGGGGTAGAACCCCTAGCTGAGGGTGCAGCCCCCATACCCCCTTCTGTCCTAAGCTGAGTGCGTAGCGCTATATCAGAGCAAGATTTCGATAAAACCCAGCAAAAATGTCTTATCGGCTTTGAGATTCACTGAACTAGGATGAACGCAACACCTTCAAACTAGCGAGATTGAGGAGCACAAATCATGGTTTCGATGACTGACAAAGTCGCAATTGTCACGGGTGCCAGCTCTGGGATTGGTCGTGCAGCCGCGATCGCTTTTGGTAAAGCCGGTGCAAAGGTTGTCGTCGTTGCCCGTCGTGAGGATCAAGGGCAAGAAACCGTGCGGCTAGTTCAAGCAACAGGTAGTGCAGCCCTGTTCGTTCAAACTGATGTGACGAAGCTGTCTGACGTTGAAGCGATGGTCAAAAAAACGCTTGAAGTATATGGTCGCCTTGATTATGCCTTTAACAACGCCGGATCTGGGGCGTCTGGCAAGATCGTTGACCTGTCAGAACCAGATTGGGATTTTGAGATCAATGCAAATCTCAAATCGGTTTGGCTATCGATGAAGTATGAAATTCCAGCCATCCAGCAATCCGGTGGCGGGGCAATCGTGAATATGTCCTCCCAAGGAGCCTTGCTGGGTGTTGCAGGCTACGGAGCTTATGGAGCCGCTAAAGTCGGTGTGATCGCACTCTCGCGTGCGGCTGCGGCTGAATATTCGGCTGATCGAATTCGGATCAACACCGTTAGTCCAGGTGCGGTTAAAACCGACTTATGGGCAGGTGCGCCACCTGAGATGTTGGATCAAGTTAGAGCCGGGATTCCGCTACAGCGCATTGGAACGCCAGAGGATATTGCTGAGGCCGTCGTTTATCTTTGTTCAGATGGAGCCGCATTCATCACGGGACACAATTTGGTGGTTGACGGCGGATTTACAGCTGTGCAGAAATAGCCGACCAGGCGAAACTCACCCTGACGGCGGTAGGGGCAATCTGCATCACGATACCTTGACAACTCCCGAATTCGGGGCTGCGTCGGGTAAGCGGAGGTTTCACCAGTTGGGATATGATAGAGAGTCACGATTGCACTTCAGGTATACCGAGCTGTTATTGACGGGATCACTAGCGATTCAACCGGGCTACCTTGAGCAGTTCCCCGACAGTTTGTTGTTTGGCTCTATTCATGAAGCATACTCTTTCGGTTCTGGTTGAAGATGAAGCGGGTGTTTTGTCCCGAATTTCTGGACTGTTTGCCCGACGCGGTTTCAATATTGAGAGCTTGGCGGTTGGTCCGGCTGAGCAGGGCGGCATCTCGCGGATCACCATGGTTGTGCCGGGCGATGACCGGGCAGTTGAGCAAGTAACCAAGCAACTCTATAAGCTGATCAACGTCCTGAAGGTGCAGGATATCACCGAGGTGCCCTGCGTTGAGCGGGAGCTGATGCTGCTAAAGGTGAACGCCAACAGCTCCAATCGTTCTGAAATCATTGAACTGGCCCAGATTTTTCGGGCTCGCGTGGTGGATGTGGCCGAGGATTCACTGACTCTGGAGGTGGTGGGCGATCCGGGCAAAATGGTGGCGATTGTTCAGGTTTTGAGTCGGTTTGGGCTGCGCGAAATTGCCCGCACTGGCAAAATTGCCCTGCCGCGCGAGTCGGGCGTCAACACCGAATACCTGAAATCCCTAGAAGCCCGAGTCTGAGCCTGTCTGGCCTTCAAAGCGCTGAGGCTGGGCATGGGCAGTTGGCCGATGGGCCTGGAAACCGCCGACTTCCGCCAGGGTATAGAGCGGGCGGCCCTTGATTTCCTCGTAGATTCGGCCAATATATTCGCCCAGGATGCCAATGCTGATCAGCTGCACCGCGCCCAGGAAAAACACCACGACCGTGATAATCGTGTAGCCCGTTAGGGGCGAGTTGGGGGCAAAGAACCGCCAGTAGAGCACCAGCAGCGCCATCAGCAGCGAGATTAATCCGGCCACCAGACCTAGATAGGTCGAGAGCCGCAGCGGCACCTTCGAGAACCCCACCAGGCTGGTAATCGCCAGGGCCAGGGACTTGCTGAAGGTGTATTTCACTGAACCGGCATAGCGGGGAGCCCGGTCAAACCGCACGGCGGTCTGGCGAAACCCCACCCAGGCCCTGAGGCCACGAATATAGCGATTGCGCTCGGGCATGGTGTTGAGCAGATCGACGATCCGCCGATCCATCAGGCAGAAGTCGCCCGTGTCGATTGGGATATCGACGTCGGCCAAGTGACGCAGAATTCGGTAGAACCAGTGGGCCGTGACCCGCTTAAACCAGGATTCGCGCTGACGCTGGCTGCGCTGGGCATAGACGACCTGATAGCCCTGCTGCCACTGTTGAATCAGGGCCGGGATCAGCTCCGGCGGGTCTTGTAAATCGGCGTCCATCACCACCACCGCCTCGCCGCTGGCAAAATTCAGTCCAGCCGTGACGGCCACCTGATGGCCAAAGTTGCGGGCAAAGCTGAGGTAGTTGACCCGACGATCCTGCCGGTGCAGCTGGCGCAGCAGGTCGAGCGACCGGTCACGGCTGCCGTCATCGATCAACACCAGTTCGGTTGCCCCATCCAGGCTGGCCATCACGGCCTGCAATCGGTCGTAGAGGGCCAGGATATTGGCTTCCTCGTTGTAGATCGGAATCACAATGGAGTAACGCGGCATGGCGGTCATGGGTCAGTCCCAGAGCAGATCAGCCTATCTTGCCACAGCTGATTCAGTCGAACAACTGGTTCAGTGAGTTTTCAGGAGCTCAACCCAATCAGCCGCTACTTGGTCGCCACGACCGCCAAATTCCAGGCGTAGCGCTTCAGCCAGGGCAGCCGCTTCAGCAGCCGATCCAGGCTCTCTAGCCGCAGGTAGGTGGGTCGCAGCCGGTCGTGTTCCAGGATGATTTTTTTCCAGTAGCGCTCCTGGTTGGGGTTGACCCGCTCGATCAAATAGAACTGGAGGAAAATCCACAGGGTGGCGATCCAGAAAGTATCGAATGCCGTCTGGGTGAACTGGGTCTTGATCTCCCGAATGATAGCGATATCCAGCGGCGTTTCGTCCTCGGTGCGGACCTCTGTGGCCATGCGCCGGTAGACGTTAATCACCGGATTGTGCTTCAGCGGGTCCCAGAAGCAAAACTGACCGCCCGGTTTCAAAATCCGATAGGCTTCGCGAATCGTCAGGACGGGGTCGGGAATGTGGTGCAGCAAATTCGAGGCATAGACAATATCGAACGTGTTGTCTGGAAAATCCATCGCCATGGCGTTAGTCACCTGACCCGTCACCGCCACACCGTTGGCCTCGGCCAGCTTCAGGGCCACATCCACCATGCCGGGCGAATAGTCTGCCGCCACACAGCGGGCTCCCAGGCTAGCAAAATAGACGCTGTTCTCGCCCGCTCCACAGCCCAGATCCAGCAGGTATTTGCCGCGCACGTCACCCAAATGCTGCAAAATAAACCGATTTTCGGGGGCGGTACAGGCTTCAAAATAGTCGCGGACCCGAATGCCCTCCACATCAATGGCGGCGGCCCAGCGGTCGTGGAAGTCCTGCTCTTTGCGAAGAATCTCGTCCTGCATACAGCGTTTGTAGATAGGGTGTGGAAAGACAGGCTGTGGAAAAGCGATGAGGCCTAACCCCACAAGATTCCACTCAGAATAGCCGATTCGCGCCCAGAACAGCCAACTCTATAAAAAAGCCAGCCTAATAAAAAAGGGAGCCCGGTGGCTCCCTCTTCCCTGCTGTACAGCTTCTAGCGCCTAGGCCGCCATGCGGTTAAGAATGTTCTGGACAATCTGCATCCCGGTGACAGCCTGCCAAGCAAACAGGCCCGTTATGAGGACGTTGAGGGCAATGTGGCTGTAGCGAGCCCAGTCGTGGCCCTTCTGCATAAACGGCGTCAGGGAGGCCGAGGTGGCAATCAGGGCAGTCATGCTGAGGCCAGCCAGCAGGTGTGGATTGACAAACAGCTTGCCCGCGTTGATGTAGGTGATACCCATAGCGGCAACCGAGCCAATCACCATGCCTGCCAGCAGCAGCGAGCCCAGCTGGTGGTGACGAATGTTGAACCGGCCCTTGATCAATTCTTTCTTCAGCTCACCCTCGGCGCTGCGGGTACGACGAATCTGAAAGCCCAGATAGCCCGCATAGAGGGTGACAATCAGCAGCACCCACATCAGGATCGGGTGGGCGAACTGGCTCCAAACTTTAATCGACTGGGGAATTTCAAGGCTCATAGGATTTTAGGTGCGGGGTGAGGATCGAAATTGGGGAATAGCAGCGAGCATTAAAAATAGCCATAGCAAACCGACAGCCACAGCGAACAGCCCGGCTAATACAGCGCGGCATCAACCTGTTGGGCCATCAGATTGAACAGTCTGGTAATCGAGCGACTTAAATAATTATTAATTTTTTAGTTTAAATTATGTTGCGCTCAATTGAGCAACCCAACTTGAAATTGGCTAGGTGCCACCAGACCTGCCCCAACCTCAAGCCCAACCCCGTGAATGGGCGAGAACTCAAGCCTGAAGAGAACTCAAGCTCGGAGATGATCGAGCAGCGCCTGCCGCATCACCTCCACCGGAGCCGGTTGACCCAGCCATAGCTCCAGGGCCACCGCCCCCTGCTGCACCAGCATTTCCAGACCATCTAGGCAAACGGCATCCCGCGTCTGGGCCTGCTGTAAAAACTGAGTCGGTCGCGGCGTGTAGATCAAGTCATAGGCGATGGTTTGGGGCGCTAGCTGCTCCAGTTCGGCCTGGTTCAGGAGCGAGGCTTCGGGGTGGGGATGCATGCCGATTGGGGTGGTGTTGACGACTAGACCGGCCTGGGGCAACAGCCGAGGCAGGCTAGCCCAGTCCTGGACTTGCAGCGGCGGCTGTAGCGGCGAATTCTGCCAGCTCTGCTCGAACTCCGCCAGCTTGGCCAGACTGCGACCCACCACCTGGATCTGACCAAATCCCAGTTCAGTACAGCCCGCCACCACGGCTCTAGCTGCGCCGCCGTTGCCCAAAACCACGGCCTGGGTCTGGCTCCAGTCGCGCTGCATTGCTTTGAGGGGCGCAACAAATCCGGCGGCATCCGTGTTGGTGCCAAACCAGCCCTGTTCGGTCCAGCAGACCGTATTCACGGCCCCAATCGCCTCGGCCACGGGCGAAATCTGGCTGAGCAGCGGCATGATCGCCTGTTTATGGGGAATGGTGACGCTGAAGCCGCGCAGTCCCACGGCAGTAAAGCCCTCCAGGGCAGCGGCGAGGCGAGCGGGAGCCACCGGTAATGGCAGATAGACAAGATTTTGGCCCAGTTTGGCCAGAGCCGCGTTGTGCATCACGGGCGAGAGGGAATGGCCGATCGGGTCGCCAATCACGCCCAGCAGACCGGTGGTTCCGGTAATGGCAAGGCCGCTAGTCATCCTCGGGCCTCCAGCAGCGGAAAGAAATGGCCGACTGGCCCTTGTCCCTGGCCGATCCGCAGCGAGTAGCGCAGGGCCTGGGTGACATATTGTTTGGCCAGCTGAACTGCTGTGAACGGCGTTTCGCCCCTAGCCAAATTGGCCGCAATCGCCGCCGCCAGGGTGCAGCCGGTGCCGTGGGTATCGCTGGTAGCGATAGTTTCGGTTTGCAGCACTTCCATCTGGTCGCCGTCGAACCAGACATCGACCCCGCGCAGGTCACCCAACATACCGCCGCCCTTGATCAAAACCGCTCTGGTGCCCAGCTTCAAAATTCGCTCGGCTGCCTGCTGCATGTCGGTCAGGCTGTTGATCTCCAGATCGCTCAGCATTTGGGCTTCGTAGCGGTTGGGCGTCAGCAGCGTCGCCAGCGGAATCAGCTCCTGGCGCAGGCTGGCTATGGCCGCATCGTCGATCAGCTGGGCTCCAGTGCGCGACACCATCACCGGATCGACCACCAGGTTGGGCAGATTGCCGGCCTGCTGGGCCACAGCCGTGATGATGCCCTGGTTCAGCAGCATGCCGGTCTTGGCCGCCTGCACCCCGATATCAGACTGCACTGCCTCGATCTGGGCCACAACGGCCTCGGGCGGCAGGGCATCGACTCGGGTGACGCCCAGGGTGTTCTGGGCCGTGATGCAGGTGAGGGCGCTGGTGCCATGCACTAAATGGAAGGCAAAGGTGCGTAAATCGGCCTGGATTCCAGCTCCGCCACCGCTGTCAGAACCAGCAATCGTCAGGGCAACCGGGAGTGGGGAGGGTAGGTGGGGGTGGGGAGGAGAAACTGACATGGCTGGAACAACGGTTTGAAGCGATAATTCGGAAGCAACAGTTGGGCAGGTGCGAGCTTTAGGCTGGGCCTCACGAGATTGGGCCTCACAAGGCTGGACGTCACGAGACTAGATATCACGAGACTGGGCACCGCTTTCTATCACCATACCGCCTATCACCATACCGCTGAGCGACAACCCTGGGAAACGCTCGCAGATAAATCTGGCTGGTATAGTTCGGCTGATCCAGCTTGGCTAACCCAGCTTGACCAATGCATTGCCCAATCAGACCGCTATGAAAGCGCCGACTCCAGTATCGGAGTTTGGCCAATCGACTGCACTGCCGCCTGAATTTCTTGCAGTTTAGCGGCCACCCGACCGCTGGCAAACAGGGCTTGGGCCTCGGCGATTCCTGCCGCCAGCTCGGGACAGTGGCCGCACTGCCAGAGGTAGAACCCGCCGTTCCAGATTGCCAGTTCGGTCAGACTGCTGGGCTGGCCCTGCAAAACCGCCCACATCGCCGTCGCCAGTTCAACCGGAGGCAGCAGGGGCACTTCAGGCGCAGCAAAGCCGTAGTCGCGCGGGTGCAGCAGCAGCCGTTCAAAGTCGGGCTCTAAACCGGGACGGCTGAGGCCGACAATACAGGTGCGGTCGCGGGGCAGATCAGGGCTGCCCTCCAGTCCCTTCACCGTGATCAGTTGATCGGTGCCGCGCAGGGCAAACGCAGTCCGCGCCATATCCTCGGTTGGCGGATGGACAAACCCCGACACCATCAGCGCCTCGCCCGCGTAGGGGGACCAGAACAGCTCAGCGGTGGCAAAAGGAGGCCGCTTGCCCAACTGTTCCCGAAACGGCACCAGCGCCTCGGCCAGGGGGAAATGGCTGGGCAGATA
>JBJTUI010000223.1:0-7396 GCA_046080625.1 Elainella sp.
GATCATCGTGATTTTCGGCGGCGTGCTGGTCAACATCTATCAGGAAATCTGGGCCAAGCGCCAGCTCGACCGAATTGCCCTGCTCAACCGCCCCAAGGCCACGGTGATCCGGGAGGGCCGCGAACGCCTGATTGACCCCAGCGAAATTGTCCGGGGCGATATTCTGCTGGTGCAGCCGGGCGACCAGATTGTCGTGGATGGCCAGATTGTTGGTGCGGGTCGGATCGAGGTAGACGAATCGCTGCTAACGGGCGAATCAGACCTGATTCCCAAACAGCAGAGCGATCTGGTCTATTCTGGCAGCTTTTGCGTCAGCGGCATGGCCTGCTACGAGGCCGAGAAGGTGGGAACTGAAACGGTGGCTTACCGGTTGATGAGTGGGGCCAGAGCTTTTCGCCGTTCGCTGACGCCGCTCCAGGTCGAAATCAACGTCGTCATCCGGATTTTCATGCTGTTGGCCTGCTTCCTCTGGGCGCTGGTTGGCATCAGCTTTCTCAGCAGCAGCTACTCCCCCACCGAGATTGTGCAGCGGTTTGCCGTGATTGCCGGACTGGTGCCCGCTGGACTGCTGCTGGCCATCACCCTGGCCTATGGGTTAGGGGCAGTGCGGATGGTGGGCCAGGATGTGCTGATTCAACAGTCTAATGCCGTCGAGTCGCTCAGCAATGTGGATACGCTCTGCCTCGACAAAACCGGCACCCTGACCACCAATCAGATCCAGCTCGC
The DNA here is from genome assembly GCA_046080625.1 of Elainella sp. Lineage (GTDB taxonomy): Bacteria > Cyanobacteriota > Cyanobacteriia > Elainellales > Elainellaceae > Elainella. The sequence goes on from JBJTUI010000223.1 coordinate 727, forward strand.
CGATCTGCGCCCAATCGAGATCTCGGAGGCCGAACTGCGCCAGCAGCTGGGCGATTTTGCCGCTAGCCTGACCTCGGGCAACCGCACCAGCGAAGCGATTGCTCTAGCCTGCCCCGGCCAGTCCCGCTACCTCAAGGCCGAACTGCCGTTTGCTTCGGCTCGCAAGTGGAGCGCTGTTGCCTTTGATGACCCCGACCGCAGCGGCGTCTATATCCTGGGTGCGCCAGAAATTCTGCTGACCACAACGGGCTTGCTCAGCCCCGACCTGACCGACTATATCCAGACTGGCATCGAACAGGGGCTGCGGGTCGTGCTGTTTGCCCATAGTCCTGACCCGACCGGCCTCGATCCGGATCAGCCCCAGCTGCCAGCCGATTTGCAGCCACTGGGTGTGCTGCGGTTTAGCGACCAGCTCCGACCCGAAGCCTATGCTACCCTGGCCGGTTTCGCCAAGGCCGGAATTCGGGTCAAGATCATTTCCGGCGATAACCCCCAGACCGTGGCGGCTCTGGCGCGGCAGGCCGGTTTGGCCGGAGACGTTGCCCTGGTGTCGGGCAGCCAGCTGGCCCAGATGGATGAAGCCCAGTTTGCCCAGGCGGCCCAGAACTGCACGGTGTTTGGCCGAATTAGCCCGGAGCAAAAGGCGATGCTGGTGCGGCAGCTCCGCAGGTCGGGCAGCTATGTGGCAATGATTGGCGATGGCGTCAACGATGTGCTGTCGCTGAAGCAGGCTAATTTGGCGATCGCCATGGCAAGCGGCAGTAAGGCCACCCGCAGCGTTGCTGACATTGTGCTGCTGAAGGATTCGTTTGGGGCGCTGCCCCACGCCTTTCTGGAGGGCCAGCGGATTCGTAACGGCATCCAGGATGTGCTGAAGCTGTTTCTGGTCCGCACCTTTTGCGTGACGCTGCTGATTTTTGCCACCGCCATCGTCACCGACAGCTTCCCGCTGCAAAATAAGCAGAGTGCCATCGTCGCCTTGATCGGCGTCGGCTTTCCCACCATGTGCATTCCCATCTGGGCCAAGCCCGGCCTGCTGCCCCGGCGCAGTATGGTGCGCTCCATGCTGCATTTCGTCGTGCCTGCCACGCTCACGCTCACGGTGGTGTCGCTGCTGGTCTACCTGTTCTTTCTGGTGGTGGCCGTGCTCGACCTGCCGCCAGGAGCTACCCTGTCCCAGGTGAACCATGCCGTGCCCCGCAGTGCTCTGGTGGCGATTCTGGTGATGGGCGAACTGCTGCTGATTCCTTTCCTGAAGCCACCCACTACCGCCTGGGTTGGCGGCGAACCCCTGAGCGGCGACTGGCGCTACACGATTGTGGCGGGGCTGCTGCTGCTGCTCTACCTGCTGATTGTGGCCGTGCCCGCATCGCGCCGCTTTTTTGAACTGGCTCCCCTCAAACCGATCCACTACCTGTTTATCGGCCTGGTTGCTCTAGAATGGTGCCTGATCCTGCGGATGATCTGGCGCACCCGATTTCTGGATCGCTTCCTCGGGGTTGATCTGCGTTAGGTGTGCTTAAACTCGGCGCTGGTAAACCCGCTCAAGCTTTCTAGAGTTCCCACAGCCGCAATTTGCTTGGGTTTCCCTAGAAGCTGCCTCTCCAGATAGGTGATTCAAAGGCCAGGTTCCGCCTAAGCTCAGCCTATCTATATCAGTCTGTACTAGTCTGTACTAGCAGTGCAGTAGCAGTGCAGTAGCAGTGCAGGCCATTGCCAGCAGCAGTGCAGGCAGCAAAAAAATTGGTATGAGCTCAACAACCTCCAGTCACAAATCTCCAGTCAAACCTAGAGTCACAGTGGAACCATGCGTCTAGAAGCAGGCTGCCAAATCTCCTTTGTGGCGACCGCTCCCACCCCTGTTGTATTAATGCTGCGGCCCCGCAGCGGTCTGGGTCAGTGGGTGGCCCGTGAAGAATACCTGCTCACGCCCCATGTGCCCGTGGTGGAATACACCGACGGCTACGGCAACCTCTGCCAGCGGCTGGTCGTGCAGCCCGGTGCTTTTCAGGTGCGTTCAACCGCCCTGGTCGAAACGGCTGATGCCATCGATGTACAGCCCGGTGCGCCCTACATCCTCGTGCAGGATCTCCCCGCCGATGTGCTGCAATTTTTGTTGCCCAGTCGCTATTGCCCTGCCAATAAGATGGCTCAGCAGGCGCTAGAAATTGTCGGCGATAGTCTGCCGGGCTACGACCAGGTTGAGGTCATCCGCAACTGGATTCAGACCCAGATTAAATACGCCTACGGCAGCAGCGACGCTTCTACCTGGGCGCTGGATACCCTAGAACAGCGCATAGGCGTCTGTCGCGACTTTGCCCACCTCGGGATTGCCCTCTGCCGCAGCCTCAACATCCCAGCCCGCATGGTGGTCGGGTATCTCTACGAACTCGATCCGATGGATCTACACGCCTGGTTTGAAGCCTACCTGGGAGCGTCACCCAGCAGCGAATCGCCGATCCCAGGCCGCTGGTACACCTTCGACGCCACCCAGGCCCAGCCGCGCGGCAACCGTATTGCCATCGCCTACGGACGAGACGCCGCTGATGTCGCCCTCGCCACCCAATTTGGCCCCATGCAGCTTCTGAACATGCAGGTCTGGGTCAACTCAGTTTCCTAAGTTATTTTCTAAACGAGCTAATCAAGCGGCTGTTTACAAAGTGTTTGTAAAGTAGTGCATCCCCTTACGCTTGCCCCACCTCCCCACCTCCCCCACCTCCCCCAGAACCAGCTAAGCTGATAGGCAGAACCTGGAGAACAACGGCATGGACGACTTTTCCACGGATTTCTCCGAAAATCAGCCCCAGTATCGAGTCAGTGTTTGGGAAGTCATTGCAATTACCGGTGGCGCGGTTTTGCTGGTGGCGGCTGGCCTGCTGGGCCTGGGCATGAAAGCGATGGGGAATGCCTTTGATCCACAGCGGGCCGAGGCGATCGCCCATAGCTTGATGAAGTATGAGATTCCCGGCGGATCGAGAGGGTTTCTCGGCACCAATATTGGCGGCGGCAAAATGGCGGTAGTAGCCAGCACGGTTCCCGCAGTTCCCAACCAATCCACGCCAGCGGTTGAGCTGTTTCTTGCCCGAATTCCGGTTTCTGATTCTGCCAAAAGCGGCGAAGCAACCGACGCCCCTCTCCAGCCCCAAAACGAGCTGTTCTCGGGTTTCTCGTTTTCCTATCAAGACCCGGCGGCGTTTCAGATTCAGACGGCGCGGGTTGAACAGAAGCCCTTTTGTGGAGCTGTTGTTCCGGTGGAAGTTCAGGTCGGCAGTTTAACAACCGCCAGCACCCCCCTCCCGGCAGTCAAATACCAGATCATGCGCATTCTGGAAAACGACAACCAGATTGTGGTGATCTCGGCCCTGGGCGACCAGGCCGCCAGTCAGGCAGACCAGGTATTTAACTCTTTGCGGTGCGAGGGCTAACCTATCGTTAGTGCTGAGCCTCAGCCGAGTTGGCCCATCGCCTCCATTACCTGCTGCGAGATCAACGGCAGCAGCGCCTCATTCTGGCTCTGGGCTCTGCCCTCGGTGAACACCACCAGTAAATAGGGCCGCAGCCCCGGCACCTCAATATAGGCAGCATCGTGGCGCACCTGGCTCATCCAGCCCGCCTTCGACCAGCACTGGGCCGTCTGGGGCAAGCCAGCCCCCAGAAATCCCGTCACCTGATTTTCGGGGTCAGCCGCCAGGGGTACCGGGTCGAGATTGCGCCGCATCAGGCCCATCATCGCCTGCGACCGGGTTGAGGAGACGGCAATGCCCCCAACAATGCTGTGCAGCAGCCGGGCCGTGGCGTTTGTGGTCAGACTGTTGCGATGTTCACGCTGGTCGCCCAGGGCCATCCGCTCCCGGCCATAGGCTCCATCGCACCAGGTTTTCTGGTTGACGTTGATGCTCTCTAGCTCCAGCCAGTTGAGCGACTGAAAATAGCGATTCACGATGTTGCGCTGATATTGCCAGGTCTTGAAGGGTTCGGGCGGCAGTTCCGGGCCGCTAGTTGTGCCGGTCAGGACATCCACCACCAGACTGGTGGCGTCGTTGCTAGAGTCCACAATCATGTCGCAGATTGCCCGATCCAGCTCGGCGCTGGGCAACACCATGCCCTTTTCCAGCCATTCCTGAATCGCGACCAGATAAAACAGCTTGACGACGCTGGCCGGATAAACAGGCTCAACGCCTCGATAGGCAAAGCCCCGCATGCTGTAGCGCCAAAATTCCTCGGAAGTCAGAGCACCACCCGTATTGACGGGAACTGGCTGATCATACACAATCCAGGTCATGGCAATTTGGTGCTGGGCCAAATCGGGAAAAGCTGTCCAGGTTTGGTTGAGAATCTGGTCTCCCAACTGGTTAAGCTGGGCATCACGGTGAAAAAACAGCATGGGCTCACGCCTTGTCCAATTGTCAAAAGTTAATGGTCAAAGGTCAATTATCAAAGGTTAATGGTCAAAGATTGTTGATCAGCAATGAAGACAGCCTCCTTCAGCTCTACCACGATTACCGTCTACCACGATTACTGATTACCAGCGCCTATGGTTTCCCTTGCCCAGATTCAGACCAACTTCGCCACAAATCCAGCCGTAGAGTATCACTGTTTGGGCAACTTGAATCTCTACGATGCGCCGACCCTGTCTCGTCTGGCGACCCAGGCCGTCAGTGGCCGTCAGCTTCGAATCACAGCTTTGCCAGGGGGTGGGCCTGTGCTTCAGGTCCAGCTCTGTGAAGATGATTATCCCGGCTGGCTGGCCGTGGAAGATCTAGACCTGCTGGAACCCGCAGAAGCTAAATACCAGGCCGTGGCCTGTTCGGCCTCTGAAATCCGCGAGCGTTTGCCACAGGTCATCACCTACCTACACCAGGCTATGCAGCAGCCCAACCGCTATCTCTGGGGCGGCACCGTTGGCCCCAACTACGACTGCTCTGGCTTGATGCAAACCAGCTTTGCCGTTGCGGGGATTTGGCTGCCGCGAGACGCCTACCAGCAGGAAGCCTTTGTTGAGCCTGTAGAGATGGCCCAGCTCCAGACTGGCGCTCTGGTGTTTTTTGGTCCTCCGGAACGCGCTACCCACGTCGGGTTCTATCTAGGTGAAGGTCAATATATCCATAGCTCGGGTAAAGAGCAGGGCCGCAATGGGATTGGCATCGATCTGCTGTCAGAACAAGGCGACCAAGTCAGCCAAACTTACTATCGGCAGCTGCGGGGAGCAGGGCGAATCGTTGCCAGCTACATTCCCTCTGAATCTCTTTAATCTCTGAGGAGCTGAGCTTGATTAAATCGAAAATGGTCTTACGGGAGTACAGAGGGCAAGCCCTCTGTTGGGGGCGCAGCCCCAGCCCTGTCAAGGTGACAAACGAGGATGCTAGGTTTGACCGTTTTGGTTTGTAACCGCAACTCAAAAACCTAATTTTTTCTCGCAGGGGGTTGAAAAATCGGAACGAGAAATCGCAGTTTCACGCTTATTCTCTGGATTGGATTTATAACACCTTGACAGGGCTGGGGCGCAGCCCCCAAACCCCCGCCATCCTACAAATATTTGTACCTGCTTACTTAATTTCTTTAATAAGGACGCCTTTAAAATCAGAAAGAGCACCGACGACTGACCGTGTTTCGTCTCGGTGCCCTTGCTGGTTCGCTCCTCACACGCTTGATAGCATAACAGACGCCTCTAGATTTGTCACGGGTTTGTCGCTGATATTTCATAAACGTGACAAATAGCAGCTATTAGAATTTCTTAGCTCTCGGGCTGAGGCTCAAAGCTGTCTTGGGGCTGGCACAAACAGCCGCTGTTCCAGCAGGATTTGCAGCAGCTTCTGCGTAATTGTGATTAGTCCAAGCCGCACGGCCAGCAGATTGGGGTCTAGAACGGCTGCCGGAGCCGATTCGGGCCAGGATAGGCGACAGCTGGCATGAAAAACTTCAAAGGCATGGCTGAGCCGCAGGGCAATTTTCAGAGCAGATGCAGCAGATTGATCGGGTCCAGTGCTCAAATAGTCGAGCACATCGCTAAATTCTGCAATCAGCTGCCGTTCTGTTGGGTGACTACACCGTAGCTCGTTACCCGATAGCCACCGCGGCGATGCAGCTTGACCAGGTGGATTTCTGTCTAATAAGTTACAACAGCGAGCATGAATATACAGAACTCTAAATAACTCAGCCGGGGCGAATCCCGCTTTTGGTTGTTCTGGAGACTGCAAACTAGACAAAGCCCCGCCTGTTCCCGTATCCCAGATCACATCTTCCCTCTTCGAGGCTCGAGCTGTTGGGTTCGAATCTAGGCGTGGCGCGAATGAGCGCAGTGCCTCTAGCCAGATAGCAAGACCAATATCCGAAAGCTCCAGGAAAATCCATCCCCGTGAATCTACTGAAACAGTACAGTGGTGCCAGATTTGATTTTCTGGATTCGGGGCAGGAATTGATTGAAGGGATTGGAACAAACTATGTTCTAGTGCTGCTGCACAGGAAATAGCCTCCAGAGGTGAATGGGTTAGCTTTAGGGCAACAGCGGAAGCGTAGCGAAACAGGTAGTCTGATTGAATTCGTTTCAGCTGAATCTGAGCGGAAAAATCGGCTTTCGCAGCTATACTCTCCCGAATTTGTGACAAATAACCAGTGATTTTGTCAAATTTGCTTGGAAGAATCGGTAGAAATAAGCTAAATTCTTGAGAGT
>JBJTUI010000224.1:0-4663 GCA_046080625.1 Elainella sp.
CTCCAGCGGCAGCCGAATCGAAAAATAATAGAAGCCATCCTGACTGCGGGGACTGGCCGAGGCGCGGGTCGAGAGCAGGACCGGCGGCTGGGCGAATTGGCTGGTGGGTTGGCTAGTGGGTTGGCTAGTGGGTTGACCAGCAGATTGACTGACAGGCTGAGTTGGGCTGGCCAGAACTGAAGGCGCAGCAAACACCAGGGGCAACACCAGCAGAGCCAGACCCGGCAGCGAGGCGGAATCTAGGAACAGTTTGCGTTTCATGACGATTTACCCAAGGACAGCTCACCCAAAGACGGCTCACCCAAAGACAGCGAGGCGGGCAAGCCTCCTTATCTTTCAGGATAGAAGCCCAATCGGAAAGATGTCGGAAAGCGGCTCGCCAACCCGGCGCACTGGCCTGCTAGATTGGCCTGCTAGATTGGCCTGCTAAACTGGCCCGCTAGACCAGATGAATCAGCGCCTCAATCAGGCTTTGGTTCTGGGCATCAGTGCCGACCGTGATTCGGAGTTTTTGGTTGAGGCCGGGCTGTTTGAAATAGCGCACCAGAATGCCTCGTTCCTTCAGGGCCAGGTAGATCGCCTCGGCGTTTTGTTTGGGCGGCGTGACAAACAGAAAGTTAGCTTGGGAGTCGGGCACCTGGAAGCCGAGCTGCTTCAGATCCAGGGCTAGCTTGGCTCGCGATGCCTTCACCCTGACGGCACAGTCGTTTTTGTAGGACTGGTCGCGCATGGCCGCCGCCCCGACCGCACAGGCCACGGCGTCGATGTTGTAGCTGTCCTTCACCTTAAACAGGCCGCTCAAGAGCTGCGGCTGGGCGATGCCAAACCCCAACCGCAACCCGGCCAGGGAATAGCCTTTCGAGAGGGTACGGCTGATCAGCAGATTTGGGCAGTCCTTCACCAGTGGCAGGGCGGTAGCGTCGGCAAAATCGACGTAGGCTTCATCCACCACCAGCACCCCATCCAGCTGGGCGGCCAGCTGACGCAGATCGTCGTTTGCCACCACATGGCCCGAGGGACTGTTGGGCGAGGCAATAAACGTGACGGCCCCCTGGGCTGCCACCAGTTCGGCGATCGGCAGGCAGTTGTCTGGGCCGTAGGGCACCTCTACCACGTCGGCAGGCTGCATCTCGGCCAGGGTGTGGTAGAGCACGTAGGTCGGGGTTGGATAGACCACCCGGCGCTGCTGTTCGGCACAGGCCCGGATGATCACGTTGAGGATTTCATCGCTGCCGTTGCCCGCAATCACCCAGTCCATTGGCACCTCCAGCACCTCGCTGATCGCCTGCCGAAACTCGTTGGCAAAAGGGTTGGGGTAGCGCCGCAGCCATTCACCGTCCAGCTGATGTAGCGCCGCCATGGCCGCCGGAGAGGGCGGGTAGGGGTTTTCGTTGGTATTGAGCTTGATAATCGGCGTATCGGGCTTGGGCTGCTCGCCCGGCACGTAGCCAGTCATGGCGTCAATATTGGACCGAAAGTAGGTGGCGCGATCAGAAGGGCTGCTCATGATATGGGTAAGGAGAAATTGATCCAAGCCCTATCTTAAGCCAGTCTGTCCCAGCCAGTCTGCCCCAGTCGGTCTGGCACGGTCAGGAGAATGGGCCGAGTCACCAAGGAACCAACGGGTTCCAGTTAGCCCCAATGGGACTTCACCAAGCCCGCAACGGCCTGAACCAACCCTTCTGGCTCAATCGGCTTCGAGAGATGCTTTTGAAAGCCTGCGGCCAGCACCTGCTGTTGGTTGGTGTCGCCAGCGTAGGCCGTCAGCGCAATTGCTGGAATCTGCCCCCCATGCTCAGGCGCTAACCGGCGCACCTGCTGGATCAGCATATACCCATCCATTTCGGGCATGCCAATGTCGCTCAGCAGCATATCCGGCCTGAGCTGGGGCAACAGCAGCAGCGCCTCATGGGCCGAAGCGGCGGTCGCGACCTCTGCCCCCTGCTGCTGTAGGACAAACGCCGCCAAGTCTCTGGCATCGGGTTCATCATCCACAATCAGAATTTTGAGGCCGCTCAAATCGGGCAGCTCCTGGGGCGGCTGGGCATCCTGCCTTGTCTCTGAAGCAACAGTCATCAGCGGAATTCGCACCGCAAAAGTTGCGCCCTGTCCTTCGCCGGGGCTAACTACATCCACCGTTCCGCCGTGCAGTTCCACCAGATGTCGCACGATTGCCAGTCCCAGGCCCAGTCCGCCAAACTTGCGGGTGGTGGCTCCGTCAGCCTGCCGGAAATAGTCAAACACATGGGGTAAAAACTCAGGCGCAATCCCCTGGCCGGTGTCGCTGACAGTGATCTGGGCCGAGGAGCCGAGCCGCTCTAGCCGAATATTCACCTGGCCGCCGGACGGCGTGAACTTGACGGCATTCGAGAGCAGGTTCCAAATCACCTGCTGGAGGCGCGTGGCATCCCCCGCAACCGGCCCCATATCTGACGCAAAGCTATCTGCGATCTGGATCGACTTAGCCTCTGCGGCCAGCCGCACCGTTTCAATGGCGGCGCGAATCGTGGTCGCGAGATTTACCGGAGCCACATTGAGGCTGAGCTTGCCGCGCAGAATCCGCGAGACATCCAGCAGGTCTTCGATCAGTTCCGATTGCAGTTTGGCATTGCGTTCGATTGTGGCCAGCGCCTGAGCCGTTTTCGCCGCGTCGAGTTTGCCGCTCTGGAGCAGTTTTGACCAGCCGAGAATCGGGTTGAGCGGCGACCTGAGCTCGTGGGACAGCACCGCCAGAAATTCGTCTTTGATCCGGTTGGCCCGTTCGGCAGCTTCACGGGCGGCCTGCTCTCGCTCCAGGAGCTGTTTGCGCTGGGCCGCATCCTGGCGCTGCTCAATCAAATCTGCCGCCTGCCGCACCAGCAAATCGAGAAATCGCAGTTCGCGTTCAGAGGGACGGTGGCGGGTGTGCCAGTGGGTCGAAACCATGCCGATCGGTTTGCCCGAGCGCGAGACCAGCGGCGTGGACTGGGCAGAACGAAATCCAGCGTCGAGGTGACGCCGCAGCGAGCCGTCCGGGTCCTGGCTTGCGGAACCATCAAAATCTACGAAGCTGCGAACGCCGCTCTTCAGGGCAATGCCGCAGGGCATATGAGAACTGGCGTTGACCCGATAGAAATGCTCAGCCATCTGCGGTTCAATACCCTGGGTGGCCAGCAGCACCAGATCCTGCGTTGCTTCGTCCAGAATTTGCACCGTACCCGCATCGGCCTGGGTAAGGGCAATTGCGACGGCCATAATCTCTTGATAGAGCGCCTGGATACTCTCTTCGGTGACGAGCCGGGCGCTCAGGTCGCGCAGGAGCTGGGTATCTCTCAGGTCGGCAGCAATCACGGCTGCGGTTTGCTGGCGTTCGACTTCGATGCGCTTACGCAGGCTAATATCTTTGAACACAATCGCCACCTGGCGCTCCTCTGGCTGCCCGGTTCGACAGGCATAAACATCAAACCAGCGATTCATCGACGCAGAGCCATTCTCAAATCGCACGGGTTCGCCTGTGAGGGCAACCTTGCCGTAGGTTTCAAACCAGAAATGTTCCAGGTCAGGCACCAGCTGACGGGCGGTTTGGCCCACGGCCTGCCGCAGTCCGGTCTGCTGCTCGAACATGGGATTGACTTCCAGGAAGCGGTAGTCCGTAGGCTGGTCGTTCTCGTCAAACAGCATTTCGATAATGCAAAAGCCTTCGTCAATCGATTCGATCAGCGTGCGATATTTGGTCTCCGACTGGCGCAGGGCGGCCTCAGCGCGGGCGCGTTCAACGGCGGCCCAGGTGCGTTCTGCCACTTCTTCCGCCAGGGCAATCTCATCGAGTGTCCAGCTGCGGGGAACCGAGGAGTGGACGGCTAATCCGGCGACAAATTCGCCCTGTTTGACCAGCGGCACGCCGATATAGGCCGCAGTTTGGATACCAGCAAAAGCCGCTCGCTGAGCCGGAGTCAGCCGGGGGGCCTGGTCCACATCTGGGGAACTGGCGGTTTGGCCGCTGCGATAGACGGCCAGCAGTTCTGCCCCAAACGACTCGATTGGGTAGCCGCCCCGTAAGGAGGCGACGCCGTTGACGTAATCCCGCTCTACGACATAGTTAGCACCGCGCACCTCGAAATAGGTCACCCGGTCCGTTGCCAGATATTCGCCCAGCGCCCGGCTCGCCGTGGCCTGAATCGCCAGCGCATCGGTCAGGGGGCGGAGCGCGTCGGTCAGGCTGACAAGGCAGGCATCCCGGTCGCCCGTCCGCCGAATGATCGCCTCGGCGCGTTTGATCTCGGACAGGTTATAGAAGTAGCAAACCACGCCATGGCTGCCATCCGGCAGGGTGATGCGGTGGAGCTGCCAATCGTAGGACTGGGTTTCTTCTACATCGGCGCGACGTTCTACAATCAGCGGCGAATAGTAAGACTCTCCGGTAGTCAGAGTCTGGCGGAAATGTTCAATGGCCTGGGTCGCAAACGGCTCCTGCCAGATGCTCCGCAGCGCCTCGGCCAGATCTCGACCCATCAGCGGCCCAATGTTGAATACGGCGAGGGCGGCGCGGTTGGCCTGCTGAATCCGAAACCCTGAGTCGATCACATACACCCCAAACGGCGCATTCTCGACCAGAGCTGAGGAAATCTCCTGATTGCGCCGCAGGATTTCTGCGCTAGCTGCTGGGTCGCGGGCTGCGGTGCCG
>JBJTUI010000225.1:0-2506 GCA_046080625.1 Elainella sp.
CAGATATAAACCGGATACCTGAGCCAAGCCAGCCCACCACCCCGGCGGGTGGCGGCGGGTTGGTCAAGATAGTCAATGGTGGATGGTTGGGCGCTTTTCATTGGCGGTGTCTCCGTAATGACTTCGTAAGGTTGATCCATAGTTCACTGACCTCCTGACATCCGGTAGATAACTTGGGCACGTTGCTGCATAGCTTGGGCTTCGGCGGCAAACCCGCCAGTAACCAAGGCATCCCGGATCATGGGACTGGTCCCGATAAGCTCGGCAATGGTGCCAGCTTCCACACGAAAAACGGATCCATCGGTGCTGCAAATGTAGCCCCCTGCGATGGGTGAACCCTCGGGGTTGGCAGTGGTGATAGACATCGGGTCGATAGCGGTATCACCCACGGCAAAGTTAGATGTCCTGGTGGCGGCTGAGAGAGCCTGTGCGGTACAGCCCAGCTCGTTAAAGACTGCCTCAGCCCGGCTCTGGGCAGCCTTGCCCGCGTCGTCTGCCTGCTTGGTGGCTTGCTGCGCCGAGAGTGATCAGAATTTTGTGTAAACCCCGGTTTTGGTAACCAGAAATCAATGGTTTCAGCCTAATCTGGCACCGTTTTCTGAACACTCCCCTGCGCCTGCCAGCGATCGCCCCCTCCGGTAGCCAGGGAACCGGCGATGATAGCGATACAACCGCCGATGATCACGCTGGTGCGGTGCTCTTGAAAGTCAAAATCTCGAATCATGGTGGGTTTACTCCTGGGCAATTGCAAGGGCTGGGCGCGATCGCGGGCTGGGTAGCAGCGGGCTGGTTTATAGCGGTGGCGATGAATAGGCCAGAGAACCCGATCACGATGGTCAGAACGACTCGGATCATCATTGCTGCTCCTCCTGGGTGGTGGGCTTCCCCAGCGCCATTAACTCAGCGAAAACAGCCTCAGCCTGGCGGGTTTGGCTGGTCTGGCGTTCGGCTAGAATCTTGGCTTCTAAGGCTTTAACCTTCATGTCCTGCTTGGCTTCGGTGACCATGGCCGCTAACTGGGCCTGATGCTGCTCAGCCTGGGTCAACGCCTGGCGCTGGGCTGATAGCTTCTGATTCATGGCAGTGTCAGCGGCGGTGATCGCCAGCTTAGCGATCGCTACCAAGGATTGAGTATCGGTAGCCTGGCCCATCACGCCGTCAAAGTGGCGGATCATGGCGGCGGCATCAAACCCCTCCGGCAATGCAAGCTCCCGGCTTTCGACGGGCGCTAGGGCGGTGGACTGCCAAAAACCATCGGGCAATACCTCGGGGCGAATAGCGGCGCTGTCTGGCTCCTGGGTGGGCGCGGGTGCATCCAAGAAGTAAGCGATCACGGCGGTTTGGGCATCAGGGGTCAACCCTTGGGAGGTGTCGAAGTTTTCAGCCTTCAGAAACTTGTGAACGCTTGATTTTGGTAGATCGTGGGCGTTGCAGAATGCGGATAAAGAAATGTTGTTGCTCATGATTCTGATGGTTGTGAACGGCCTTGAACGGCCTGTGAACGGCATTGGAACTAGAGGCGGTGAACGACTGGGGCCTTAATTCAGTTCTGGCAACGTTCCCAGGGCGCTCACTGTCCCTAGAGATGTATGATAGCATCTAGAAAGATGTTTAGAATAATCTTAGGGGTATAATCTGAGCATCTATAAAGTGCATAGATGCTTTTCAGCTTCTCTCTAGTAGTATTGGAGGTGTAAAACGTGCTCAAACGAATGCCAAAGCGGATAACTATCACCCTGCCTAACCCCATCTACGACAAGCTTTATGCCTTGTCGGCGGTGCGTGATAAAGCTCCTGCAAGCTTGGCTACTGAGATAATCGAGCGGGCCATTGAGAAAGCTCAAGAAGATGGCGAACTTTCCCCCACCCCACCCCAGGGCCAGGGGAGCAACGGCGGCAAGGCTTAGGCGGCTGCTGCGGTAGTTCAGAAATATCAAATAAGAAAAAACTGATAGATAAGCTGGTTAAGTGCAGTTATCGCATAACAGCTATATATTAATAAGTTTTTTCTAACACTGTGCGATGTAAATCGTAGGAACCCTTTGCTAGGTTTTGGGTATGGAAAAAATTGTTAACTGCAAACGAATTGCGCGGGGCCGTCGTGGCAGTTTGCCGGTCTTTAAGGAAGCATCAGTATTGATGGCGGCTCGGGTCCCGGTGCCTGTAGCTGAGGCAATAGAGGCGCGGCGGCGGCAGTCTGGTCAGTCAAAGACAGATCTAATTCTTGAGGCGCTAGAGGCTTTTTTCAGTACAAAAAAATAACCCCACGGCGGCAAACCATGGGGCTAAAAAAAATGATGGATGTGGACTAAAGGCAAGTCAATGGAAACCAATCACAAACAATTGCGGAGACAATTGCCATGTCAATTATACTACCGGATTTTGGCGACGGTGACAACTGTTGTCAGCGGCTAGATACGTCATTATCAGCCTGTTACAGCGGGTCTGTGACTGACCCCCTGATAGAGAATTTGACCGATCGCTCCTACACGCGAAGGCGATCGCG
>JBJTUI010000226.1:0-8000 GCA_046080625.1 Elainella sp.
TCTATTTGTTTAAGCTATCTGTTTCGAAGTTGTGCCATCAAAGGTGGGTTCTGGGAGTCTGTACATGCAGCTAATGAAAGTTGAGCGCATTTGTTTAATCGGGCATCTCGTCTCAATGGCGTTTGGTTTAGCAGGTCTACTTTGGGTCATGCCCCACCCCGAAGTGCTGGCGGTGATCCCGGCTGGCCAGACCCTGTTTCGTTGGAGTATGGCAGGCGGCGGTGTGATCTACATTCTCTTAGGTACAGCGGCGGTCACGATCTACGCCTACCGCACGCTGGGTCGGTTCCGCTGGCTCGCGTTTATGCTGCCCGCCCTGGGAATTTCGCTCAGCAGCGAGCTGTTAGGAACTAGCACCGGGTTCCCCTTTGGCCACTACAGCTACCTCAGTGGTCTGGGCTATAAGATCGCGGGCTTAGTGCCCTTTACGATTCCCCTGTCCTGGTTTTATCTAGGTCTTTCCTCCTACCTGCTGGCCAGCACGGGCCTGAGAGCCCTGGGCCAACAAAACTCTGCTTTCCGCTGGCTGACCAGCTGGGCAGGGCAGGCGATTGCCGTACTGCTAGGAGCCCTGCTCCTGACCTCCTGGGATTTCGTGCTCGATCCGGCCATGAGTCAGACAGCTCTGCCTTTCTGGTACTGGCACCAGCCGGGCGCGTTTTTTGGCATGCCCTACCAGAACTTCGTCGGCTGGTTAGGAACCGGCGCTGTGTTCATGACTGTGGCGGCTCTGATTTGGCGTCAGCCGCCGGTTTTGCAGCCCGCCCAGCTCAACCTGCCCCTGGTAGTCTATCTGGGAAATTTCTGCTTTGCGGCAGTGATGAGCATCGGAGCTGGGTTCTGGGTGCCACTGGCCCTGGGTCTGCTGCTGGGCGTGCTGCCTGCGGTGCTCTGCTGGCGCTGGAGCCAGTCCACCGTGCCTCACCTGGATGCGGTGCCTGGTTTGACCGAGCCCGGTCTTACGGACTCAGCAATCAAACCGCTCGACGAGATTGAGCGAATCGCAGCTTAGGGCAGGTTCCCAGGGAGTTTAGTCTTGTCCGTATTCACCCCTTTAGCGCTGGGAGTCAGCAGTCTTGCCCTGCTGCTGCTCAGCCTCCAGATTCCGGCAGCTGCGGTTTTGCTGGCCCGCCTGCTCCAGGGGCCGAGCCGCCACCCGGCCCTCAAACCCCAGCCAGCCACTCCCGATCTGCTCGGCAAGGTCAGTATTGTGGTGCCGACTTTGAATGAAGCTGCCCGAATTCAACCCTGCCTGGAGGGACTGGGCAAACAGGGCTATGAGGTGCGGGAAGTGATTGTGGTAGACAGCCGCTCCACGGACGGGACGCCTGATTTGGTAAAAGCAGTGCAGCAGCGCGACCCCCGCTTTCGTCTGGTCACCGACGACCCCCTCCCGGCGGATTGGGTGGGGCGGCCCTGGGCGCTGCATACGGGCTTGATGCAGAGTTCGGCCCAGAGCGAATGGATTTTGGGGATTGATGCCGACACCCAGCCCCAGCCCGGACTGGTCGCCAGCCTGATTGCCACAGCAGAGCAGCAAGGCTATGACCTGGTTTCCCTGTCGCCCCGCTTTATCCTGAAGGATCTGGCCGAACTCTGGCTCCAGCCTGCCCTGCTGATCACGCTGGTCTACCGGTTTGGAGCTAGCGGCAGTGACCCCGATGGTCCGGAGCGCGTTATGGCCAACGGGCAGTGTTTTCTCTGCCGCCGCTCGCTGCTGATGGCGCTGGGAGGGTATAGCAGCGCTCGCCGTTCGTTTTGCGATGATGTGACGCTGGCCCGCCACGCCGCCCAGGCCGGAGCTAAGGTTGGCTTTCTAGACGGGGCCAAGGTTCTGAAGGTGCGGATGTATGAGGGAGCCCTGGAAACCTGGCGCGAGTGGGGCCGGTCGCTTGACCTGAAGGACGCGGCTTCGGCGGCGCAGAAATGGGGCGATCTGCTGTTTTTGACGGCAGTTCAAGCGGCTCCCCTGCCCCTGGTGCTGGTCGGACTGGCCTGCCTGGGCCTGGGAATTCACACTCTGCCGGTTCTGATTTTGCTGGGCCTCAACGCCCTGCTGCTGCTGATTCGGTTTGCCCTGATCTTGGCCATTTCCCCCTCCTATGACCTGACCCAGGCGGTTGCTACCTGGCCGTTTTGGCTGTCGCCTCTGGCCGATCCGCTCGCGGTCTATCGAATTTTGCTATCATCTCTGCGGCAGCCTACCCAGTGGCGAGGTCGCCAATATGCGATTGGGGCCAGTCAACGGTAAATCTCTGGGTCGCTTTTCCCGTTTTGTATTGCTCCATGGCAGCAGAGTCCAGTTTCTACACAGGTTTGGTGGGAAGTGCGATTGCGGGTCTGGCGACCGGGGTAGGAGCCTTGCCCGTGCTTCTGATCAAGCGCATCACCCAGAACACCCAGGGCGTACTGCTGGGGTTTGGGGCCGGGGTGATGCTGGCAGCCACGGCCTTTTCGCTGATTCTTCCGGGGCTAGAGGCGGCTGAGGCAGGTGGCGGCGATCGGCTCTATGGGGCGCTGATCGTGATCGCCGGGATTATTTCGGGCGCGGCCTTCCTCTGGTTCAGCAACTACTATTTTCCCCACGAGCATTTCTTTAAGGGCCGAGAAGGCAGCAGCGCAGTCAACCTGAAGCGGGTCTGGCTATTTATTATGGCGATCACGATCCACAACTTCCCGGAAGGTCTGGCGGTGGGGGTGGGGTTTGGCGGCGGCGACACAGCCAACGGTACGGCGCTGGCGGTTGGCATTGGCCTACAAAACATCCCGGAGGGCATGGTGGTGGCACTGTCCCTGGTGGCCGAGGGCTATCTGCGCTGGGAGGCGATTTTGATCGGGTTTCTGACCGGTTTGGCCGAACCGCTGGGCGGTCTGATAGGCGTGGCCACAGTCGCGGTTTCGGGGGCAGTTTTGCCCGTGGCAATGGGATTTGCGGCGGGGGCGATGCTGTTTGTGATCAGCGACGAAATTATCCCCGAGTCTAACCGGCTGGGCTACGAGAAAGCAGGCCCGATTGGCCTGATGGCCGGGTTTGTGCTGATGCTGCTTCTGGATGTGGCGCTGGGTTAGGGCTGCCCTAGAGCGCATCTGGATCAACGCCCAGTTCCCGCAGCTTGGCGGCCAGTTTGGCGGTTTGGGCTTGGGAAGCTTCGGCCTGCTGTTGGGCCAGTTCGGCCTGACGTTTCTCCAGTTCGGCAGATTCGGTGGGCGTGGGCACGAGCTGGCGATCGGGCGTGAAGAAGCGCAGCTGACTGTCCTGAATCCCCAAGAACAGCTGAAGCTGATGGCTCCAGAGCCAGCCAGCCTCGTCTGGCGGAATTGGTTGGTATTCGCCCCGCAGCAGCTCAAACCCCTGGAACTCCAGGCTGACGGGGTCAAACCAGAAATATTCCAGGGTGCGGAAGGTGTCCTGGTAAATCTGCTTCTTGAGGCCGCGATCGACAGCAGCGGTTGAGTCGGACAGCAGCTCCACAATCACGTTGGGATAGTTGCCGCCCTCCTCCCAGACGACCCAGCTCTTGCGCGGACGCCATTCGGTGCCCAAAGCCACAAAAAAGTCTGGCCCTCTAAAGTCTTCCGACTTGCGCTGGTTGGGGCTGTAATAGACCGTGAGATTGCCTGCTGCAAAGAAATCATTTCGCACAACTGGCCCACCGCCGTCTTTCCACCACCATTCCAGACAGGTCAACAGCAGAATGATTTGGCGGAGGTGCAGATAGGATTCCAAGGGTGGCTCGTCGCTATAGAGATCTCCAGGCGGAAACACAACCGGTAGATCTACCTGCGCTTCCGGCTCGTTGGTCTGGACTGGCGCTAGACCGGCCTGCGTCGATACTGCCTGGGTTAATATCGCCTGCGACGGCTCGTGATCTGTTTCAACTTGAGTTTCAACCTGATCTGGCGCGATCGACATAAGTAGGTCGGTGCAATGAGATTTGTAGGATAGTGGGGGTGTAGGAGCTGTGCCCCCAGCAAAGGGCAAGCCCTCTGCAAGTCCTAACCCTATGTTTGATTTAATCAGACCCAGCGACTTAGCAAGCTTGGAATAGTTGGAATAAGAAGTAGGCGTGAAGCAGGCTCAGAAGCTGCGTTTAGTCTAGCAGGATTTTCGCCTTAGAACAAACGTACTTCTCAGTTTTCTGAATATTTCCCCAACAGCCCAAACGAAAAAGAGGAACAGTTGCTGGCCCGGTTAGACGGGGCGCGAACTACTCCTCCGCAGCATTCATTCACCTGTGTATTTAAGCTATCAACCCGGTTTGTCAAACCTGTGGTCAGGAAATGACATTGAGATGACAAATTGAGTACGTCTGGAGAAAATTTGCTGTCCGCTAACTAGGGCTAAGTTAGGTAGGTGCAAATATAGGACAGTGGGGGTTTGGGGGCTGCGCCCCCAACAGAGGGCTTGCCCTCTGGACTCCCCTAAAACCATCTTCAATTTAATCAAGCCCAGTTACTTAGCTATATTGCTCATTGGAAGCGGGTTCCAGGTTAAACAGGGTCCGCAGCGTCTGCATGGCGTGGCGACGGGCCTCAATATCCTGCTGAGCGCGCAGCTGCACCATCGGCTCGTGCAGAATTTTGTTGACAATGCCGCGAGTCAGGGCTTCGACAATCTCCTGGTGCTTTTCACCGAATTCCGAGCCCAGACGCGACAGGGCTTTTTCCAGCTCCTGTTCGCGAATCGCCTCCACCTTATCCCGCAGGTCGCTGATGGTTGAGACCGTTTCCAAGGAGCGCCACCAGTTTTCGAAGGCTTCCACTTCCTGATCCAGAATGCTTTCGGCCTCCATCGCCATCTTGCGGCGGCTCTCCTGGTTCTGGGCCACCACGGCCTTGAGGTCGTCCACGTTGAAGGCTTGGACGTTGCTCAGCTGATTCACATCGGCATGGACGTTGCGTGGCACGGCAATATCAAATAGCTTCAGATGGCGGTGGGGTTCCAAACAGGCTTCCAGCTTGGCCCGATCCAGCAGCGGTTCTGTGGCCGCCGTGGCCGTAAACACCAGATCCGACTCGGCGATCACGCCCATCATGTCGGGCATTGTGTGTAGCCGCAGCTCCGTATCCTTAAACTGCTGGGCCAAATCTCGCGCTCCGTCCAGCGAGCGGTTGACCACACAGATCTGGGTTGCCCCCTTCGAGAGCAAATGCTGAACCACCAGTCGGGCCATTTTGCCCGCGCCCAGCAGCACAATGCGACAATTAGCCAGGTTTTCGGCCTTGATCAGGGCCAGTTCGACCGCCGCCGAGCTAATCGAAACGGCCCCGGTGCCAATGCTGGTTTCGGTGCGGACTCGCTTGCCCGCCGTGATCGCCTGTTTAAACAGATGATTCAGAATCCGCTTGATGCCGTTGTACTGCTGGCCCACCTTGTGGGTGTGTTTCACCTGGGACAGAATCTGGCCTTCGCCCAGCACCAAACTATCGAGGCCTGCCGCCACCCGCATCAGATGCATCACCGCATCCTGGTGGAGCAGGATGAACAGATAGGGCCGCAGCTGGGGCACCGGCAGCTTGCCATATTCCGAGAGAAATTGAGTAACTTCGCGCACGCCCTGGTCAGTCTCGCGTGCTACCACATAGACTTCGAGCCGGTTGCAGGTGCTGAGAATCGTCGCTTCTTCGACATGGGGGAAGCTACAGAGGTGGGCAATCGCAGCTTCCATTTGGGGTGTGGGAATGCTGAGCTTTTCCCGCACTTCGACCGGGGCTGTTTTGTGACTCAAACCAACGACAACGATATTCATCCTTCCTCCCAAAAGATCTTGTTAAAACGCGAACTACCCACCCTAAATCAGGCCGGAGATCAATTTATAGCGCTACGCACCTAGCTTAGGACAGAAGGGGGTATGGGGGCGCAGCCCCCAGCTAGGGGTTCCACCCCTACACCCCGTCCTACCCAAAAAGACTATGGCTTTATCTTTCATATGCAGCTGGGTTTTACCTTGTCTGTCGAGCCAGATGGCAGCAGTGAAATGGCTTAAGGAGCACGGGCAACAGCAGCCTGAGTCCGTTTTTCCATCCTGTTAGAGGTAACTGCTTTTTGGCAGACAGGGGCAATAAATCGGTGAACGCAGAATCAATGAATCAATGAATTCCTCACTTATTCAGCAATTCAAACAAAAGTCTACCAACTCTCAGGGACGCTCTGAAGCTGAGAACCTACCGGGAGAGAGGTTTGAGGCGTAAATTTTTGTTACTTCGGTGCTCTCTTTAGCCTAGCGCAGCAAGCCCAACAAATCATGTCGGGCCAAACAAAAGAGACGCTGATTGTCAACGTCTCTAATCTCAATCTAAATTTGAGCCTCAGTTACCAAAAGCCTGAGGCTGTCAGCACCAAGGCATCAGAAAACTCGCTTCAAGAAGGCGTTGGGAGAGACAGGGACGTTACCCCTCCCCTGATCTTCCTACCGCCGCACTCTCTAGTGGAGCTGCACGTATTTGGGCTGGCCAAACATGTGGATCGTATCCACAAACCGAGCCGTCTTAGACTGGCTGGAAATTACCAGCGTCTGGGTTCGGGCTCCGCCCTTGAAGAAGCGAACCCCGTTCATGACGTTGCCGGGGGTAATCCCACAGCCCGCAAACAGGACATTTTCGCCGGAGGCCAGTTCATTAGCGTCATACACCTTGTCGGGATCGGTGATGCCGCATTCCTTCAGGCGAGCCAGGTTTTCTTCTTTGGTCTTGTTGGCCCATTCCTTAGTGCGGACAACGGCGGGGTCGTAGACCAGCTGGCCCTGGAAGTGGGCACCCAGACAGCGCAGGGCCGCAGCAGAAATCACGCCTTCGGGAGCCGCGCCGATCCCCATCAGGGCGTGGATGTTGGTCCCCGAGAAGCCGCAGTTAATCGCCGCACCCACGTCGCCGTCGCTGATCAGCTGTACTCTGGCCCCAGCCTCACGAATTTCCTTGATCAGATCATCGTGGCGCTCGCGTTTCATCACCACAACCACCAGTTCATCGATCGCCCGATCCAAACATTCCGACAAAATCTTCAGGTTTTCGGTAGCCGACTTGTTGATATCCACCTTGCCGTGAGCAGCAGGGGGAGCCGCCAGCTTTTTCATGTAGAAGTCGGGGGCCGCAAACAGACCGCCCTTCTCAGAAATCGCCAAAACCGCCATGGAGCCAGGCTGGCCGTAGGCACAGAGGTTGGTGCCTTCGCAGGGGTCAACCGCAATGTCGATCTCCAGCAGCTCGTCCGGGTTGCAGTAGGTTTTAGCATCGGGCTGGGTACAAATCCCGACCTCTTCGCCGATGTAGAGCATGGGGGCTTCGTCCCGCTCGCCCTCACCGATCACGATCCGGCCCCGCATGTAAATCCTGTTCATCCGCTCGCGCATCGCTTCTACCGCGACCCGATCGGCCTCGTTTTTATCGCCTTTTCCCATCAGGTGAGCCGAAGCAATGGCGGCCTGCTCGACCACTTCAATAATTTCTAAACCGAGTGTTGATTCCACCGGAGAGTTCCTCCCGACTGCTGTGTTTGCGTCTTAAGCATTGTTGCCTAGTGAAGAGTCTATCAGGAGTGGGGATCAGTGGGGAAGGGGATGGGGGAGGTGGGGAGGTGGGGAGGTGGGGAGGTGGGGGAGATGGGGGAGATGGGGAAGGTGGCTCTATTGTTTGCTTCGGGTTTTTCTATGGCTGTTCTAAAGAATTTGTGAAATGCTGGCAATGTTGGGTTTTATCTGGCTTTCCTTTGGCTTTTTGCCTGGTTTTTGTCAGCAGCGCTGTCCGTTGGTGCTTCTGAAACCTGTTTTCTGAGAGCTCGTCTTTTGAGAGCCTGTTTTCCCGAGTTGATGTCCCTAGAGTGGGTTCACGGTTTAACCCTCTAGCCTGGACGTCATGGATCGAATTCAACATCAGATTTTTTCAACCAGCTTCTCTCGCCAGCCGCTCCAGTCTCGGTTTGCGTCTGGGCCAATCCCGAATGTTTCAGGCCGCACTTTTTATGTGTCAGGTCGGGGGAACGACCGTCGCAGCGGTCTGTCGCC
>JBJTUI010000227.1:0-7143 GCA_046080625.1 Elainella sp.
CACCTGCTCAATCGAATAGCGCTGATAGCCCTGTTCTGTCATCCATTTAGACAGGGCTTTTACCACGACACGAGCGCGGCGGTCGGGCAGGCGAATCAAACAACCGTAGTCGAATAGAGGAGTTGGAGCCATTCGCTGAACCTTGTCAGACTCCCAAAAACTCTGCGGAATCTTACTGTCAAACGTGATTTTGATTTGCATAGACTCTTGGGTTAGTGGGCGCTAGTTAACTCTAATCAATCACCCTGATTAGCAACAGTTACGCTGATCTAGATTGCGTCTCAGCCGCACCAAATCTAGATAAAGTTGTCTCATGAATCAGCTTATTTGAATCAACTAAGGCAGCTTGTACGAATAAGTTGATCACCTGGATCGGTCTACTGGCTTGAACAAGGGGCTTAAGCCCCTTGCCTGCTCAGGTTATTTTTACAAGACTCCTAAGCAAAGGAGCACGGCTACAGCTGAACCTAAATCAAGCAGACTCAAACTATTTCCCTGGAACTTCCTTTGAACTGTTTCCTGTAGGCTTTCCTGCGAAATAGTTTCCTGATGAATGCACCTAATAAGTGGTCTATCCTTCAAACCATTTATGCGGGCCATTTATGCAGGCCAAACTTGACCAGGTAACCGATATCACTCACTCCTCACTCCCTTCTAAACTTCTACCACAGAAACAGAATTTGGTTCTGTACTTTCTTAAACAAATATGGCTGTTAGTTTCAGCTGGAATATTAACCGGATAGCCGTTCTGTTTAATACAACAGAGTCAAGGTTATTTCCGTTAGAGTACGTAGGTTGTGAGCTAGATCACCTAACGCTAAATCAGCATCAGAATAGGTCTAATTACTGTGACTATGGCCCTCAGCGGGCTGCGTTCGAGACGCTGCACCCCAATTGGTCGATGCTACCCCAGTGCAAATTCAAGGAACACAAGAGCGCTCTTGATATTATTACAAATTGCTTAACAAAGCCCCAGGTATCTTAACTCAATTCTGGATCAGAAGCTTAAGGACGAGGTCGAGCCGAAGTTCTTGTGGTAGGTTTTGGCTAGCTGGAGCTGAACTGCTGGTTCGATTCGTCCCTACACTCTAGGAGAGAACTATGACGCTACAAACGCCTCCGCCTCCCTCCATTACGCCTCGTCAAATGAACCTGCTGCGGGTTGTGGCTGCCATGGCCTGGTCCGATGGCGGGCTTGCCACCGAAGAAGTTGAGGTCATGCTGGATCGGTTTAGCGGTATTTTTGCCGCCGACGTGCCCCAGCAGACGGTGCTGCGTCAGGAGCTGCAAGACTACATGATGCAGAACATTCCCCTGGAGGAGCTAACGCCCAAGCTGCAAACCCCGGAAGAGAAAGAGCTGGTGCTGCGGTTGGGCTATGAGGTGATTCGCTCCAGTGCGCGGACTCCCGAAGAGGAGAACATCAACGAGGCCGAAGCCGCTGCTTACCAAAGACTGGTGAGCTTGCTGGGTCTACCCGCCGAAACCGTCGCCAAAATCCAGGCCGAAGTAGCCGCCGACGAGGGCTCCGAAAATCTGGTGGACAGCCTCACCCGCAAGCTGACAGACTTTTTACGCTAGGGCCGACGCCTCAACAGCATTCTCTTAGTGTCACCTGGCCAATCGGGTCCACTCTCCGATCTGGTTCACTACCCAAATCTAGTTCACCACCCAGGCTCCAGGGGCATTTCTGCGCTCCTGGAGTTTTGGCGTTTAGCCAGTCCAGAGCGCTGCCCCAATGGAGGGATTGATGCCCAGATAGCGGATCACTAGCCGGTTCATCCAGAGATTCCAAACCGCCATCGAAATCGCCGTCGCCAGAGCTGCGCCCAAAATGCCCAGCAGCGGAATGCCAATCAGGTTGAGCAGCAGGTTCAGCAGGGCGCTCCAGCCTACGACTTTGGCGCATTGGTTCTGGTGGCCAGTCATGGTGAGCAGATAGCCCACCGAGCCGCAGCCGACGTTGACCAGCTGCCCGAAACAGAGCGCTGCTAAGGCCCATCTGGCTGCTCCAAACTCTGGCCCAAACAGCCCCAGCACCGGCTCAGCCCACAGAACGAGCCCCACCGCCACCGTCAGAGCCGGGTAGAACATCCAGCGGGCAATTGTGGAGACGAGCCGCTGAAGTTCGGCCTGCTTGGCTTCGGCGTAGAGCCCGGCAAACAGAGGCGCGGCAATCGCGTTGACGGCCACCAGAATAAAGCCCACCCAGCCCGCTGTTTTGAAGGCTGCGCTATAGATGCCCACGGCTTTAGCGTCGCGCAGTCCGGCCAGCATCAGCGTATCGGTCTGGTTCAGGACGAGAAACGAGCCGTCGATCAGCATCAGCGGCAGGGACAGCCTCAGCCGTTCGGCCAGCGGCGCGTAGACGGGCCGGATCTGATGCACCGGCACCGGCAGACTGCGCCAGAACAGCCAGCGCTGCGCCAGAACCACCACCAGCATCGCCACCAGCGACAGGGCCATGACGACAGCGCTGCTGAGCGGATAGAACAGCCGCCACAGGGCCACTTCTCCGAGCAGCAGCAGCGGCAGGACAATCAGCGACGGCGCGTAGGCCAGACCAATCAGCCGCATCCCCCGAGTTGTTTCGAGCTGGATGCGGATCAGGGCCACCAGCGGCACTGTCCAGATTGCCCAGAGCAGGGCGGGCGCTGTTCTGCCTTGTAGCCCCCACCAAGCCACCCCGCTGCCCAGGAGCGCCAGCAGTATCCCGGCCCCGATCATCTGCCGCCAGCTGCTCACAATCAGACCGCGCAGGCTGGCCCAGTCCTGCTGGACCCGATAGGCCGCCATGAACCGCAGCACAATCGTCGGCAGCCCCAAACTGGCGACAAACGCCAGCATCAGGCTGATGGTCGTGACGTATTCCAGAACACCATATTCCGCCGCACCCAGCCAGCGGGCCAGCCAGATCTGGGTGAGATAGCCCACGCCCAGGCTGGCGATCTGTACGGTCAGGGCTGCACTGGCTCCGCGAATCAGCGTGGAAATCAAACCGCCAGACTGAAGCCGACGCAGGCGGTGAAACAGGATCTTTAGCAAGGGATGCCTCAACGGGATTTAAACCAGACGATCACACTACTGGGGCGGCAGCTCCAGGGCAATTGGGCCGAGGTTGCCCTTGCGGAAATCGTTGAGTAGCTGCCGCGCCGCTCGCTCCAGATCGCCCTGATATTTGGTTTCAGCCAGAGCTTCCAGATAGCTTTCGCCCGTCAGCGGGCTGGGGTCGAGGCTATAGCGGCTGCTGAGGCTGCGAAAATCGCTAGTCACCTGTTTGAGCAGATCGATAAACCCTGCCGCCACCCGCTGCGTATCGTAGGCCGCGTCGCCAATGTCGTCGCAAATTGCCAGCTTCAGGGCGGCCTGCTGGTCGGTCAGGCGCGAGGGCAGCACACCCGGTGCATCCAGCAAATCCAACTCGTCCGAAATTCTCACCCAGCGCAGCTGGCGCGTCACTCCAGGACGGCGGGCGCTCTCGACCACACGCTTGTTCAGCAGGCGGTTGATCAGGGCCGACTTGCCTACGTTGGGAAAGCCGATCACCACTGCTCTGATCGGGCGCGGCAGCATTCCCCGGTCGCGACGGCGCTGGTTGATTTGGGCTCCGGCAGCCTGGGCTGCTTTGGCCACCGCAGGCACCCCCTGCCCGTGGTTGGCGTTGGTCAGGTAGGGCGTTTCGTCCTGGTCGCGAAACCAGTTCAGCCAGGACTGCTGAGCTGCGGGCGGAATCATGTCGAGCCGATTCAGCACCAGCACCCGGCCCTTGTTGCCAATCCACTGTTCCACCTGGGGATGGCGCGTGGCCAGCGGTATCCGGGCATCGCGCACTTCCAGCACCACGTCCACCTTCTTGAGCTGCTCAACTAGGTTGCGCTCGGCTTTGGCAATATGGCCGGGATACCACTGAATTGGGGGAGAAGACATGGCTGACCGCAGAGAAAAGGCCTCTCTATTATCGCCTCCCGCTCGCTACAGCTCGCCGCGTTCCTGCATTTCTCGCCGCAGATTGTTGGGCAGCAGCCTTGTCCGGTCGCGCTTGCGTTCAGACTGCGGGCTGGGCGAAGGCGATTCTGGCTCCGGGCTATTGATCGCGGGTGGGGCGCTGTCAATCGGTTCAGGTTCTGGCGAGGGCTCGACCGGGCTGGGTAGCTCCACGGGCGCAGGCTCCTCCTGAACCGCCTCCGGCTCCGGCTCTACTGGTTCTGGTGAGGGTTCGACCGGGCTAGGCGCAGGCGCAGGTGCTTCCAGAGACGGGTCGGGAGAAGCGGGTTCAACTACCGGTGCAGGCTGTTCTGGCGGTGCGTCAGGCGCGGGAGCCAAGGCTGACCAGACCGCGATTCCAGTCACCGCAGCCACTGTCCCGAGGCCCAAAATCAATCCACCGCGCCAGCGTCTTCGCAGGCTGGGAGAGGCCGCAGTTGGAGCCGAGCCGATATTGGCTGCTGATGGGTTGCCCCGGCCAGCACGTCCTGGGACGGGCACTCTCGCCCGCGGGGATGATTGGGCTGGAGATTGGGACGGCGGCTGGGCTGGCAGCTGGGACGGCGATTGGGTCACCACGACCTGGGTGCTGCCTGTGGTTCGTCGCAGTCTGGCTGGTCGGCCCGTGCGGGGTCGAGGGCTGGCCGGACTCACCGCCACCGTTGGCGCAGTCGAGGGGCTGCCGTAGCGGGGTGGGGCAGTAGCTCTTGTCTCCAGCGGCTCACCGGGCAATAAAGCCAGCCACTCGGCCACCGTACTGGGTCGGTAGCGGGCCTCGACCGCCATGCCGCGCAAAATTGCCTGGTTTACGGCTCCACTCAAGTCGGGCCGCAGATCGCGAGGATCGGGCATCGGCCTGCGGTCGCGCAAAATCGACGCCTGGGGCACCTGGGCGGTTAGCAGAGCGTAGAGGGTGGCGGCGAGGCCGTAGACATCCGTGGCCGGGGTGCGCCGCTCCTGCATCACATATTGCTCGATCGGCGCGTAGCCCTCCGAGATCAGACTGGTATGGGTCTGGGTTTTGCCATCTGTGAACTCGCGGGCAATCCCAAAGTCGATCAAAATTACTTCCTGGGTGCCCTGCCGCAGAATCAAATTCTGGGGCTTGATGTCGCGGTGCAGCAGGCCGTTTTGATGCACGACTGCCAGGGCATCGCCCACCTGCCGCATGTAGTAGATTGCCGTGGCTTCATCCAGCGGCTGGTTGGGGAAGACAATTTGCTCCAGGGTCTGGCCTGGAATGTAGTCCATCACCAGGTAGGGCGCGCCGTCCTCTTCAAAGAAGTCATTCACCCGCACAATGTTGGGATGGACGCAGAGGGCCAGCCGCCGCGCCTCGTCCTGGAACTGCTGCTCCATCTTGCTGAACTGGGGGTGGGTCTGATTCAGCAGGTTGAGAGTTTTGATCACAACCCGCTGCCCCAACAGGTGGTGGGTAGCTTTAAAGGTTACGCCAAACCCGCCCTGGCCCAGCAGCTCATCCAGGGTGTATTTCCCGCCCTGCAATCGTTTACCAACCAGCGTATTCATGCGCCTTTCTTGTTTGGGCCAAATGTCTTTAGGATAAGCCAATCAAGCTCAAGCCGTGGGCAGCAGAGGACAGCGAACCCAGGTGAACACCCTGCAAAATTGCTTCTCCACGCAATTGCTTCAACGCCAGTAGGGCTTGCCCTTCAGAAAAATCCCCAGCATTGAGCCAATCAGCATCGAGTAGGACGGCTCTAGTAAAATCGTCGGAATCGGCAGAATGCTGCGCACCACCACCAGCAAAAACAGACAGAGCACTAAGGCCCACAGCACACCAGAATTGATCAACAACTGCGGATAGACAATCTCCAGGAACAGCACGGCTAGCGCTCCCAGCCCCACCGCTACCGCCAGCCCCATAATCACATTGAGTGGCGGCATGAACAACATACCCAGCGCCCGGTTAATCAACGGTACATAGACCGAACCGAACCCCAGCAGCAGCTCTAGCACCGAGGCCCAGAACAGGGTGAGCAGGGAAATTAAAAACAAGGGCACCCAGGGTAACTGCCGCAACCGGCGCAGGGGGTTATTCATAGCCTGAACAGAGCTGTTTCTACAAAACGAGCTTGCGATCCGAGATGGCCTGATTTTAGCTCAGCTTTTACTCAATGCTGACTCCCCGGAAGGTCGTTGGACGAGTCCGGGTGGCCACCGGAGCCTGCTCAATTTTACGAGCTGCTACCTGGGGCGAGCGGAAATAGTTTTGCCATTCGCTGGGAGCATCCAGCGTTTCGCCGCCATGTTTTGTGATCCGCTGCCGCACCTGACAGAGCACGGGCGTATTGACGCAGGCTCCAGCAATGATCACCTGGCCCTTGGTCAGGGCAGGCAGTTCCTTCAGCAAATCGCGCCCTGCCGCCTCAACGCCATACTTAAGGCTGTCCTGATCGACCGGGTTGACGATCCGCATGATGAACTGACTCATGCACTGGGACAGCACATCCGAATCCAGCTTGCCAGGCCGCTGGGTAATCAGCCCCATGCCCAGGCCAAATTTGCGGCCCTCGCTCAAAATCGTGCGCAAAATCATTTTGCAGCGGGAGGGCTCGTGGGCCGGAGCAAACCGGTGGGCTTCTTCTACCAGAATGAACACCGGGTAGGGCAGGTAGTTCTCATCGCCGGGGGTAATCAACTCCTTGTGGGTATTCATGCGGGCCTGGCTGGCCTGCCTCAACACCGTGGCGCAAATCACCTGCTGTTCTTCCTGGCTGATCTCGTTCATCTGTAGGACAGTCACCTGACCCGGTTCAAACAAATCCTTGGGCGCGAGGTGATCTAGGGCGTGGAAGTAGGGTGAGCGGGCCAGGCGCTCCAGCTTCCAGGTCAGGGCCGGGGCCGAAGACCCCAGCTTTTCGTTACCCTCCTCATCCACGGTGCGATCAGCCTCTTCTACGGCGGTCATCAGATCCTGGATGCCCCAGCGGAAGCTGCCGTGCTTGTGGCGTCGCAGAATCATAAAGGCCTTGTTCAGGATCGACTGCTGCCGGTCGCTCATCTCGGGCAACAGGCTCAGCACATCGTAGTAGTCGAGCGACGAGATCCGGATGCGGATGTCTTCGGGCGTCAGGATCTGCACCTGGGGCGCGTAGCCGTCCGCTGCCTGAAACGCCGCGTGGCCGCGCATCTCCG
>JBJTUI010000228.1:0-4816 GCA_046080625.1 Elainella sp.
ACCAACGACAGAGGGAGAAGGCGTTCACGGTTTGAACCCGCGTATCCACCAGCAGCAGATCGGGCAGGGGCACGTTGGCGGCTTTGAGATGTTTGAAGCTATCGACCAGGCTGACATCGGGATGCTCCCAGATCACCGAAAGATTTTGAGAGCGCAGAATCGACTGCCAAATCGCTCCTTGGCGGCTCATCGGCTGAATCATCAGCACAAATTTTTGCTTGTCAGCCATGGGCAAAGGTTAGAGTAGAACATAAACGATGCGGGACCAGATTGCGCTCGAATCGCTCTAGCCGCTGGAGCAACCGGGATTTGACAGGACTTTGACTAAAGTAGTGCCTGATTTTACACCAGGCCATCCACCAATCAGTACAGTCTTGCGGGGCCTGGAACAGGTCAGTCTAAACAAATATATTTGAATCGACGCCTGAAGTGAGGCCAGAGAAATCCTCCGCCTCCTGTGGTCTAGCATACCCAGTAGCGCTACCTCTGTTGCATTTGCTGCTTCCAGGCCGTCCGCCGCTCCAGAAGCCAGTCGCCCCAGAACGTTCTGTCCCATCGGTTTACACCCCTTTGCCCTCTCTGCAACCCGCTTCCCGTGACTTCTCCTTCCCTGTCCCCAACGCCCAGTCCCGCGTCCGAGCCGCCCGCCGAACAGCGACTGGTTGCCAGCAGCCCTGGTGAACGGTTGGATCGGTGGTTGGC
This sequence comes from Elainella sp., assembly GCA_046080625.1. Taxonomy (GTDB): domain Bacteria; phylum Cyanobacteriota; class Cyanobacteriia; order Elainellales; family Elainellaceae; genus Elainella. Next base: position 703 of record JBJTUI010000228.1, read on the forward strand.
AGAACAGCTGCCAGACCTGACTCGCTCGCGGCTGCAAAAGCTGATTGAGCAGGGCCATGTGCAGATCAACCAGCAGGTTTGCACCACCAGCAAACAGTCGGTTCGCGCTGGCGATCAAATCCAAGTCACAATTCCGCCAGCCCAGCCGCTCGACCTCCAGCCCGAAGCCATACCGCTCGACGTGCTCTACGAAGACGACCAGCTGCTGGTGATCAACAAGCCTGTGGGTCTGGTGGTTCATCCGGCTCCCGGTCACGAGGACGGCACCCTGGTCAACGCCCTGCTGGCCCACTGCAAGCTGGCAGGGATTGGCGGTGTGCAGCGGCCCGGCATTGTACATCGGTTAGATAAAGACACCAGCGGCGCTCTGGCCATTGCCAAAACCGATCTAGCCCACCAGCATCTCCAGGCCCAGTTCAAAACCAAAACGGCGCGGCGCGACTATCTGGCCGTGGTCTACGGCGCTCCGACTGAAGCAACCGGCACGATTGACGCCCCGATTGGCCGCCACCCCAGTGACCGCAAGAAAATGGCCGTGGTGCCCGAAGCCAAAGGCGGCAGGCGAGCTGTTACTCACTGGCGCGTCGCCGAGCGGCTGGGCAACTATACCCTGATGCAGTTCCAGCTCGAAACCGGACGCACCCACCAGATTCGGGTCCACAGCGCCCAGATTGGCCATCCGGTGGTAGGCGATCCGGTCTACAGCTCCGGTCGATCGGTGGGCGTTAATCTGCCTGGCCAAGCCCTGCACGCCTGGAAACTGCGGCTCCAGCATCCCCTCACCGGGGACTGGATCGAGACCGAAGCGCCCCTGCCCGCCCATTTCCTGAAGCTGCTAGAAGTGCTGCGTCGCCGCTAGTTGCCTGCTATGTCGCCAGAGCCTTGTTAGGGCTGGGTTAGCGCTGGGCCTGGTTGGAATCGGCCCGTTCAGCCAGCACCGTTTGTTCACCGTAGTGCAGCAGTTTGGCAATCGCATCGAGCTGGTTTTGCCAGGTGCGAATCCGGTAGCTTTCGCTCAGATTGGGCAGATCCATCCAGGACTTGAACTGGCTCTGGAAGCCCTGAAGTAGCACCTCCGCCTGCTGCAAATTCGCAATGGAAGGGTCGGCAGCCAGAGTTTGCAGCGCCTGTTCCAGGGCGGTAGTTTTGCTGCGCCAGGAGTCGAACTGCGTCTGCCGGATTTGCAGCTGATTCTGGTCTAGCAGCCAGTTCCACTGCTCCATCAGCACCCCATAGCGGCTGGCCGCCGCCCCAAACGGATCGCGGTAGGGAATCGGCTGGCTGGCTTCGTCCGCAGCTCCCTGGGTGCGCTGAAAAATATTTTGCAAATTGCTGTCCAAATTCTCGGCGGCAAACAGGGCAAACCCGCCCGAGGTCGAATCGCGCAGCGCCTGGATCTGGTCCAGCACCACCTGATCGCTCAGATTGAGCAGGCGAATTCCCGGCAAAATCAGGGCTGAGCCCAGGTTGCTGTTGTCGTTCAGCCAGGGATTTGTCAGGCGTTGCAGGCTGTTGGTATCGCCCGCGTAGCTCATCAGCACGATCAGATCGACATCGCTCTGCTGAGCCCAGGACTCCCAGTCCTGCTGAATCATCGACAAACGCCGGTTAGTGGGCAGGGCGAACACTGCCGTCGAGAGAATCAGGTCAGGATTGACCCGGTGCAGCATCTCGGAGGTTTCGGCCACAAAGGAACTCACCTGCTCGATCCGAAACTCGGTCCAGGCTTGCCAGAGCTGACGCTGGTCGGGATTGGTGGGTGAGAGGCTGATCGGGTCAACCCCGGTCTGGGCCAAAAACTGCTGGCGGGCCGCCCTGCCATAGCCGTAGGTGTGGCCCCCTGCACGCGGGTCCTGGAACGGATAGCGAATGTAGTCGAGCTGGAGGCCATCTACCGGGTAGCGGGTGACGATTTCTTCGTAGAGGCTGAGCAGATAGCGGCGCACCTCCGGGTTGGCCGGGTCCAAAAACGGCTTTTGCTGCCCTGGCGGAATCATCGAGCCGCGATTGTCGGAGTTGGCCCAGTCGGGATGGGCCGCCAGCACCGGACCGGGGTAGCTGGCCGACTGGTTGAGGATTACGTTATGGGCCTGGTTGCCCGTAGCAAAGGTCCAGACCCAGGCATGTAGCTCCATCCCGCGAGCATGGGCCAGTTCGACCGCCTCGGCCAGCGGATCCCACCCCCGCGTCAGGGGATTCTGGGCCGGTGCCACCTGGCTGGGAAAAATCGGGTAGCCCGCGTTCACCGTTTCAAAAAACACGGTATTGATGCCGGAAGCCGCCAATTGGTCGAAAATCTGCTCTAGCCCTCGTCGCGAACCCGCCTGGACAATCGTGCCCCGATCTAGCCACATGGCGCGCACTTCAGGCTGGGACAGGGGCCGATCTAGCGGGAAGTTGTCCCAGAGCAGCTGCCGGGTGCTGAGCCACTGCTGCCTTGCCCCGCCGTAGTCGCCCTGCTGCATGGCGTCGGTAAAGGCGCTGTAGCCGGAGCGGGCCGCCGCTAAAATGCTGTCGTCAATCGAGGCCGAGGAGCCAACTTCAGCCCGGATTGGACGCACCTCGCCCGCCGCATGGGTTGAGTCGGCCTTGTCCTTTGGAGCTGCATCAGGCGAATGGGTCGCCCGCGAATCCACGCCACTGCGAGCGTTGGCCAGAATCAAAGCGCTTTCGTAGCGGCCAATCAGGTTTTCTAGCTCCTGCCGCATCGAGGTAGCTTCGTAGAGCGTAATCCGCACTGAGCCCCGCCCAATGTCCAGGGCAGGCGGCGCTGTCTGTTCTGCCGGGTCCTGCGGGCTGAGCGGCTCCAGGTTTGCGGTTGGGCTGGGCTGGCCGTGCCGTGCTGGTGCTATTGGTGCTGTTTCCGGTGCTGGGACAACCTCCGGTGCTGGCGCAGCCTCCGGTGCAGACGGAAGCCGGGATGGTGTGACCGGGGCCGGGGTTCTGGCTGGCGGTGCGGTGCGGCCCGTCAGAGGCGGCTGGGCTCTTGCCACCGGGGGTGCCAGCAGGGGAGACATGCCCTCAAATCGCGACAGGGCGGCCTGCAACCAGCTTTGATCAAATTCAGCGGTACTGGAATTGGCATCGCCCCAGCGCCAGCCCAAAAACGTTGTCTTCTGGGTCACGACCACTGCCGCTGCGTTGCTATTGCCCGAGCGCGTTGGCTCCAGCTGGTTCCATACGGCCACGGGCTGGCTGGCCAGACTGGTCGGCACCAGAACTCCCCCCACTGTAGTGCTGCCCGCATCGGCTGCTCGCACCCAGCGATGGCTAGCAATTTGCAGCGGCAACAGGGGTTGGGGCTGGGTCAACTCGGCAGACCAGTAGGCTCCCAACAGCGACCGCAGCGCATTTTGCACCCCCGCAGAGGACTGACTGCCCATCGCGCCGCTGACAATCAGCCGACCGCCGCGATTGATCCAGGCCTGGAGTCCCAACAGCTGTTCCGCGCTGATCGTCTCCACATTGGGTAAAAACAGCACCGAGGCTTCGCCCAAATCAGCCCGCTCGACTTCTTCCCAATTGACCGGATAATAGGCCAATCCCGTTGCGTCTAGCCGGTCTACAATCGTCCGCCAAGCCGCCGCATCATCTACTTGCAGCACGGCTAGCAAGGGTAATTGGGTTTGGGCCTGAGTTTGGGCCTGAGTTTGGGCCTGCGCCAGGGAGAGCGGTTGCAGCGCTGCGTTCAGGGGAGCAGTTGGCCCAGAAGCTGAAGGCTGAGAGCTAGTAGCGGACTGGATCGCTTCGACTCCAGGAGAAGCCAGAAAACTGCCCAGCAGCAGGCCGGGGGTAGCGATGATCAGTTTGTGCAGGGGATTCACAGTAAATTAGGGCCAGATAGGGACATGGGTAGGGCTGGACAGAGTCAGCCCCAGAACAAGAGCTTTGATAATGGGTTGGATCAGCAGCCCATCAAACTGCAAATTGCTGGATGAATCTCAGTTGAATAGAATTCGCGACCTCAGCCCTCCCATACGGGGGCATGGCCACGATCAGTCTGCCCTTCAGAACTGCGCCACTCACACAGTACCGCAACATTTCGGCCAGAGCGCCACCTAGCTGGCCGCCCAAGCCAGTTTTTGCAGGATTTTTGTGAAGTCTTCACAATTTC
>JBJTUI010000229.1:0-5006 GCA_046080625.1 Elainella sp.
TCGGAGGTCTTCGATCTGGCTTCTGGTTAATTGCTCTGTCTCTGGGTTTGATAGCAACATAATTCGCTCTACAGACTAATTAGCTTGTACTACTCCAAGTCTAAATTATATGGTACTCTCATTCTCGGAAATCACCTTAGGCTTCACTTCGATGGCATCTGCCAAACGAGCGCTGGCGAATCAATGGGAGCAAGTTTTCCCTTGCCTACAATGAATCAGCCCTGCCTTTGCACCGGACTGTTGGGGTGGGTTGTCGTGGCGTTCGCCAGACTGTTGATCTGGGCTGCCACACCTTCAGCTTTAGCTCGACTGCTGCCGTAGTGCAGGACAATATCTGCCCCGGCCTGGGCCAGCGTCAGCGCTGTGGTCGCGCCAATGCCCTGGGATGCACCTGTGATCAACACAACTTGTCCGGCCAGATCAATCGCGATTCCCATGGTGTTGTTCTAAGCGATAGCGCCCCAATAGGCCCCAGTAGGCTCTAATAGGCAAAGGCGCAAGTATGTTACCATACTCACGCCCTGAATTAGCTTTCGACTAGGCTAGCGATTCAGGCTGCGGCCCACTTCAGCGGCTCCTTCGCGCAGGTCGCGAATCCCTTCTTCTACGTTGGGCCGGTATTCCTTGCCCAGCTCTTTGAAGGCTTCAACCGAATCGCGAGTGATGTTTTTGACGCGCTCATCCAGCGGCACATCACCCCTGGCCTCATCCAGAAATTCACCGGTCGTTTTGGGTCGGTCAGACCGGTCAGTTTGCTCAATCCGCTGACGTAGATTTTGACCCAAGGCAGTTTGATCCTGCATCCCTTTCACGCCCGTAGTCAAAAGCAGGCTAACCGCCAGAATCACCGAGAGAAACCGCTGGGTCTGGATACCCTTCAGCCAACCTAAGCCGTTAGTGACAGCAGTAATTAAACGATTCATAGGAAGCTCCCTGACCTATCTCAAGCTTTTCTCTTTGGCTTTCTCTTTGCTGAAGGCATCAAGACGAGCCATGACATTGTAGGCATCATTACCCGGTGTGATCACAACGCCTTCTATCTTGCCGTCAATATTGACCCAGTCTTGCAGGCCGCCTTTCAGGTGGGAAACACGCTCAAATCCGGCCTGACGCAGTAGATTCACGGCTTCTGCGGTTTCTTCGTCGGTATTGGCATAGACGTAGATATCGCGCTGTTTCGGAATTGAGTTGACCATGCTTAGCAGCCGGCTCATTGGCATGTTCATAGCGCCTTGAATTCGGCACTCGTTAAAGATATCGTGATCCCGTACATCCAGGATTGTCAGCCCTGGCTCACCCCATTGCAGACGCGATTTTAGATCGGCAGCGGTTGCTTCAGGATTAAAGCCGGGCGGCGTTGGCGTTACATCAGGCAGCTTATCCTTGGCAGTAACCAATGCATCTTCAATCTTTGTCATTGCTCTGTCCTCCATATATCTGTTTGCACTATAGTGGAGGGTTTATGGGACTACGTCGTTCTTGAGAAGGACATGCTAATCTGACGATTGGTGGATTTACCTTAGAATGCATGTAAAAACAACTCAAGCAGTCAACTAGATTTTCTGGGACTAATTTGATAGTTCCAATCACCCTGAAACAGCTGGCGCTGAATTGCAATCGCCCTGAATTGCTCGTCCGTTACTTTAATCAAGCCCAGCTACTTACTGCCGATGGGACTCAGGCCGATGGGACTCAGTCCTCGGTTTCAGCCAGATGTTCGGCGACTTCCCGGTAGAGGTTGATCACGTGGTGGTCAGCCAGACTATAGAAGATGTTGCGACCTTCGCGGCGATATTTAACCAGACGCGCTGTGCGCAGGACCCGCAGCTGGTGCGATACGGCAGATTCGCTCATTTTTGTGGCGGCGGCCAAATCACAGACACAGAGCTCCTGGCTGGCTAGGGCCGAGAGCAGTCTGAGCCGGTTGGGGTCGGCCAGGATGCCAAAAAACTCGGCCATCTGCTGAGCCTTGGCGGTGGGCATGAGGCTGGGCTGCACCTGCCGCACGGCGTCGAGATGCACAAGGTGGGCATCGCAGTTGGGCGCGTCGGGAACGGAAGCAGGCGACTGGGGCTGGTTCATAGCGAACTCACAAGTAGAATAGGTTTGAAGCAAGCAAAACAGCCGAGAGGGCAGATATCAATTCTTTTTGAAGCCGCACAAAAATGGGGACAAGGGGGCTTAGCCCCTTTGTGGGAACTCCCTCCCCACCCCCCTCTTTCTATGAGTCTGCATAGAAAATTGGTATTACCAATTCTTTTTGAAGCTACACAAAATCAATGGGGGGCAAGGGGGCTGCGCCCTATTGGGAGGACTCCGTCCCCATACCCCTCTTTTTATGCAGGCTCATAGAGAATTGGTATAAGAGGGATTTCTAACTCAATCATAGAAGAGAAATGGGAATCATTCTAATATCTGAGTAGATGTTCAGAGGTGGGGCGTCTAGCTCAGATCGAAAAACTCGACTTCGGCACCTGTTGAATCGACTGGTGCAATTAGCTGGTTTAATTATCTGGACTGGGAGGCTACAGAACACACTACACTCAGGAAGGAAACCGTGGTTTAGAGGTTTAGAAAAGTTGTCTAAGAAAATAGGCGGTATGACCAGCGAGATCGCAATATGATCAGTAAGACAGTAACCAACGCAGCGGGCCGCGAAACACCGATCATTGCCTATCTGGGGCCGCCCGGTACGTTTAGCGAGGAGGCGGCCATGGCCTACGGCAGCTCGCCCCAGCACTCTAGCGTGGATTACCTGCCGCTCAACAGTATGCCTGCTGTAGTGACAGCGATTGAGACAGGTGTGGCAACGGTGGGGGTGCTGCCGATTGAAAACGCGCTGGAGGGCAGCGTCACGACAACCCTGGATCTGCTGATCCACGAAACCGACCTGCAAATCTGCGGCGAGACAGTGATTCCGATTCGGCTCTACCTGGTAGCGCAGCCCGGTTTGACTCTACCCCAGATCAAGGTGCTCTATGCCCATCCCCAGTCGCTGGGCCAGAGTCGCAAGTTTGTGGAACGCTGTTTGCCGGGGGTGGAAACGCTGGCTTCGCTCAGCAACAGTGCTGCTCCCACAGAGGCCCTGACGGATCAGCGGCCCGCGGCAGCAATCAGCACCCTGCGAGCGGCGGGCCTGACTGGGGCGCAGCTGCTGGCTCATGACATCCAGGACCGGGCCAACAACGTGACGCGGTTTATTGCGCTGGGGTCAGAGCATTGTCCACCCACAGGGGACGACAAGACTAGCTTTTGCTTTGGCTTCCACGAGGACCGGGCCGGGACGCTGGTAGGAGCCTTGCAGGAACTGGCCCAGGCGGGCATCAACATGACCAAGCTGGAGTCGCGGCCTTCGAAGGAGGTCTTGGGGGACTACATTTTCTGGGCCGATATCAACGGCCATCAGCAGGATGTCCATGTGGTGCAGGCGTTGGAAAAGATCGCGGCTAAAACCGATCTGCTGAAGGTCTGCGGCAGCTATCCCCGGTTTCGGGGGGCGGTTTGAGCGCAGCTTTAGAGGTCTTCTGGGTTGACGCCTAATGCCCGCAGCCGTTCGGCGAGTCGCTCTGCTTTAGACTCGGCTTGATCTGCCCGGGATTCTGCGCTATCTGCTCGCGATTCTGCGCTGTCTGCCCGTTCGGCCCCAGTAGGGACGACCTCACCGGTTTGGTCGCACCAGCGCAGCCAGAGGCGGGTCACTGTCTCCTCAAACTGGCCTGACCACAGGCTCAAGCCGAGCCCAACGCCGCTCAGCCAGACCGGTTGATTGGCAGCCGTAATGCCCTGGGCCGCCGTGAGTTCGGTGTAGCCGTTGGCGGAGATCGACCAGACCCGCAGCAGGGCTCCGTTCATATCGGCCTGGATTTGCTGAAGGGGGTCAAACACGGCGTAGTAGCGGACGCCGATCTGGGCGTAGATGTCTTTCTTGGCGATGGTTTTGCCCTTCTGACGGGATTTGGCGCTCAGGTTCAGCTCGTCGCCTTCCTGGTTCGACACGACCTCAATGCAGACTTCCGGGACTTTGCCAAACTCCCAAACGAAATAGGAGCGGTTGCGGCGCTGGGAAAAGTCGTCGGCTCGCTGGACGCCCAAACTGAGCATGACATCGGGCACAATCGGATCGCCCTTGAGCTTGTAGAACAGCCCGACATTGGCAGCCGCTAAAAATGGCGAGGGCAGCGCTTTGGAGCTGTAGAGCGGTTCTACCAACAGGCGCTGCTGTATTTCAGATTGAAAATTATCCACGGGGGTATCGTCCTCAATCACCAGATGGCTGATGTCAAGTTCAGTGACAATTTCGTCGTCTAGCAGCTCTTGCGTCATGGCAATTTCCTAACCCGATATTTGCCCAATCCTTGCTCGATACCTGATTGTATAGCCTTTCCTAAGAAACACAGTTTTGGCTGACGGGTTGCAGGGTGAAACCAAACTCAGCCGCCTTGCGATGCAGGTTCTTGACGACCCGTTGGCGATATTGCTGTTCATAGTGATTTGCACCAGGGTCCACATAGGCCATGCCGTAGCGAACCGCGTTGTAGAATAACACAGCCAGCTTGCGGGCCGTGGCAGTCACAGCCTTTGCTTTGCCGATTCGTGCAGCCAGACGGCGATAAAAAGCACCCAGGGCAGTCTGGGTCTTGCCCACTGCGACTGCGGCTCGTCGTAGATGGACCGTGACTCGATTGGTTGTTTTGCCGGTATGGGACGAGAGCACTTTGCCCCCGGACTTTTTACTGCCCGGTGACAGTCTCAGCCACGAGGTGAAGTGCTTAGCCGAAGGCCATCGGCTCAAGTCAGTGCCGCACTCAGAAATCAACCGAATTGCCAGGTATGGCCCGATGCCATGAATTTGAGTCAGGTCTAGTCCAATCAGCTGATAGAGCGAGGCTCGCACATCAAAGGCAAGCGCATTCGACTGCCGGGTTTGCCGCATCTTGGGCAAGGGGGCTGCGGGCTGCGGCTTTTCCTGGTTCAGCCCAGCCAGCGAGCATTCAATCTCAACATCG
>JBJTUI010000230.1:0-3694 GCA_046080625.1 Elainella sp.
GCAAAATACCAAAATTTGAAGGCGGCCTATGCCGAATGGCTGGAAACACCCCGCTATCGGGCTCTGGCCGATCTGCCTGTAGCTGCGGCTCTGCCTGATTTGCTCAGCCCCCTGCTCTCAGAACTGTTGCTACACCCCGGCTGGTGGGTCACTAACGATCAGCGCCACACCGAAGCGGGACTGCTGCTGCATGAACTGCGCAAGACCTGTAAACATGCCCGCTATCAGGCAGAGTTCTTCACGGATTTCTATGGTGATAGTTTTGCAGACTGGGTAGACGAACTGAAACAGCTCCAGGAGCGGCTCGGCGTTGTGCAAGATACCCATGTGCTGCTGGAGATTCTGACCAACTATAGTTCGCTGGCCGAGCTCGCTGATCTACAACAGGCAATTGCCCAACAGCAGGACAAGGCAATGGCTCAGTGGGACAAACTGCAAGCCAAGTATCTTGAGCCTCGGTTTCGGCAGTCGCTCTATCAGATGATTCTGTCGCCCAAATAGGGCGCTGCTCTGTCGTGTTTCCGGCCCTCGCTCAGGTTTTTGTGGGCTGCGTGGGCCGGGGGCTGCTCTCTCACAATGCTCTCCACAAAGGGCTATTCCTGTCCATTACTTCGCGCTACTTATTCATAAGCTTGCGCTATTTGGACTCAGAGATTGATTACATCCCCAAAACCATAACGTGAGCTAATTGGTTGGGTCACTCATGTTAGCAAAAGCTATCTTTAACCCGCGCTAGACTTGATTCAATCGATAGACTTTCAACGTTCTACCAGCCGCTCATTGTGGAAAAAATCCTCTCTTGAAAGCCAGACCAGCGCCTAATTCAAAGCGGGTTTGAACCTCTGGGATTGATTGAGGCAAGCCTAATCTGATCGGGACTTAAATATAAGTAATTCAGGCTGAAATTGCCTGCTTTCATTACGAATCCCATTCGACTCGTCTACAAAACTGACGTTAAACGGGAATGGTTTTCCCGTAGTATCAGAAATAGAGTTTGCCCAGAGGGCGGTCTGACGCTTTGACAGGCTGCCGGGCTGGGTGATGGACAAAAAATGGACTGCCGTTTCGAACACTGAGAGGATATTCCATGGCTACGTTTAAAGTTACCCTGATCAACGAGGCCGAAGGGCTGAATACAACGATCGAAGTTCCAGACGACGAGTACATTTTGGATGCGGCTGAGGAACAAGGTCTGGATCTACCCTATTCCTGCCGGGCTGGCGCTTGCTCGACCTGCGCTGGCAAAATTCAATCGGGTACCGTTGATCAGTCTGATCAATCTTTCCTGGATGACGATCAGATCGAAGCTGGTTACGTACTGACCTGTGTAGCCTACCCGACCTCTGATTGCACGATTTTGACCCACCAAGAAGAAGAGCTGTACTAGGTCTTAAAATTGTCTACTTTGCTCAGGATTTGACCGGAGCTTACCCAGGCTAACCGGTTAAACCAGGGGCAAACCCAATTTTAGTCCCGGCGAAAGCCGACAATCGAGCGGAACTCGTTAGCTTCTGCTCGATTTTGTCTTAGGAATTTGTTTTCGCTCTGCCTCCAGGCCAGATTTCAAGGGCGAAGCCCCAGAGGCCAAATTCCAGAAGCCAAAGCTCCAGCAGATGGCTAGGGGGTAGCGGTTCCAGTTGGCAGATCGGTTGCTCGATCGGCTGGCGGCTCGGTCGGCTGATTGGCAGCAGATGCACCAGACGTTTCGCTGGGATCACGCCAGAAGGTAATCGCTGAGGTGAGGGGCTGGAGCTGGGTGCCGGGGTAGTAGAAACTGAGGATGCGAGCATAGTTCCAGCCCAATTCGCCCAGCTTATAAGCGCCAGTTTGGCTCATGCCCACCCCATGACCAAAGCCGCCTCCCACAAAGGCATAGCCAGTCAACACCTTGGCCGCCGGACTGGGGGACGGGCTAGCTGTTGGGCTAGCTGGTGCAGCTGGGCTGCTCGCCGGACTGGGACTGGCAGGCGTCGGGCTCGCATTGGCTTGGGGCGTCGGGCTGCTAGCATCTGGGCTGGGCTTGGGCGTCTCGTAGATTGGATCGAGATAAAACAGGGTGCTATTCGGAGCATAGAGCGCCCGAATAATCTCGTCTTTTTCTAATTCGACCACTCCCCGGTCGGTGGTAATGGCCAGCTTCTGGACTCGACCCGCTGCCGACCTGGCGGTGACTCGCATCTCCTTAATTTGGCTGAAGTCGGCCAGCGGATGCTGCTTGCTTTGCAGATAGGCCCGCAGCTCAGCCGTGGTTTTGCTCAGGGGACTTTCGACCCGCCAGCGGAACATGTCCCAGCCCACTTCGTTAAACCCCTGCTTGAGGGCAATGAAAGCCCGGAAGTTCGCCTCGTCCGACAAATTGCGCTGGGGCAGATTCCAGATGTTCTGAACCGAGTCAACCACGGCTTGCAGGTAGGGCCGGTCGGGGCCGTTCCAGACGTTGCTGAAGGGGGCAGTAACACCGCCCGTCGTCGAAGAGTAGAGGGCATCCACCAACTCGTTGCTGTAGGTCAGGACCATGCCTCTGGTGGCCGCAATCGCTCGATCGGAAACGGCAGCCGCACCGTCCAGCCCCCAATAGACCTGGCACTGGGTGTCGGCACAGAGCTGATAGTTATCGATCGCAAACCGGCGCAGGTTGCGCAGCGCGTAGGTGCGGGCCAGCACCGCCTGAGCTTCAATCGTCGAAGGGGGCGCGCCTGTACCAATCTCGTGGGGCACGACGCCGCGCAAATAGCTCTCTAAAGGCACCTGATTGACCAGGGTATAGGTGCCGTAGGCGTTGGGCTGGAGCTTCAGGCTGCCAGCGTAGAGGCGTGTCCCGTGATCGGCTCGGTTGAAGCTGACCTGGATCTGGTTGGTGGTTGAAGACAGCTCCAGTTCATCTTTTTGATAGCGGGTGCCGTTGACTGTCACAGTGGCCTGGGGCTGTTGGCGCTGCACCTGGGTGTCAATAAAGGCCGTGCGCGACCCGTTAGACCGCAGGTTCTGCATCAGCAGACGGCGCAGCAGCGGCGTTTTGTAGGTATCGCGCTTTGCCCAGACCTGCCACTGGCGCGGTTGGGCGACTTCTACCTCAATCCCCTTCTGCTTCCAGGTGGTAGCGCTGTCTTCGGCGCTTTCAAAGCTGCGGTGAGTGCTCAACACTACCCGCTCCACCACCTTGGGCTGGGGCAAAGCCTGCATCTCAATATTGACCTTGACATCTCCAGTGGTGGTCAACACCTGGGGCTGCTCGTCCACCTTGAACTTCAGGGTCAGGTTGTCGCCAGCGGGTGGCTTGATCACCATCTCATCCTTGGCCTCGTTGCCAAATCGCTGCACCACACCCACATCCAGCACCGGATTGAGCGGAGCAGTTTGGGCCGTAGCCGAATCTATCATCACCGGAATTGCCAGAGCGCAGGTCGCAGCAGCCAGCGGCATCCAGGACGATGAGCAGGGGAACAGACGAGGGAATGATTGAGGAGAATTAGCCATTGGGGATGATGGGCTTGCTCAGCAAGAATTCTAAATCAGTTTCTAAAGCAATTGCGTTCTGAATCAATCACGGCACAGCAAACCCCTAGGGAGCTGGTCTGGGGTTGGCTCAGACTCCAGCCGAAGCTGGCTTGCTGCTCCAAATGCAACCAGGTAACTGATCGGACTCTGGGGGCGGACTCTAGGGATGGCAGGGTCAAGGTAACCAACTATTCAA
>JBJTUI010000231.1:0-8092 GCA_046080625.1 Elainella sp.
GACTTGCATTTGAATTCTTCTCTAGGCTTTGACAGAGTATACCCTGCGCTGTCTTATCTAAGCAGGAAAAAACTTGTCTTCTTCAGTGATGCTAATCTCCCGAAACCTCGAAAGCGGTACTATCGTCGAACCCCTCGCATGGCTGAGGAAAAAGACTTTCAACTATAAAACATAGGGGATTCCTAACCGTGGGAGTCCCCTGTGTTTTTATTGGCGGAGATATGAAAACTTAGGATCGCATCACAGAATCTAAATGTAACTGCTGCATACAATACGGCTGCGCCACGGCACTGAATCGCGCCACATCCCGATCGCTCACCGTGCTGCGAAGCACCGTATCTCCCTTGGTTTGGAGAATAATCGCATCTTTGCCCTTACTGCGTCTCATGACCGTCACGGTATCGCCCGACTGCACCAGCTCGTAATTTTTGCCTTGAAACGTGGTTTTGCCGAAAATGTCCAGTTGCCCCGCATTCCCCAGCATCACCTGGACGTAGGTCAGAAGCTCCTTGCCGCGTTCCTCATAAGGGCGATAGCGCTCTAAATCTTTGGCGATCGCCGTTGCCACTTCTGGCGACACTGAGAGGGGCGATCGCTCCCTTAGCTTGGCTTCTAGCGCTCGAATCTGCTGTTCCCGTTCTTTTCCCAGTTGCAAGTCTCTGGCGGCGCGTCTCCATTTCCAAACCTGCTCGATCGACAGAGTTGGCTGAGGAGCCTCTTGAAGCGGTTCTACCTGTCTCTGGACGGCGGTTTTCTGCGCCAGTTCATCCCAGTAGGGATCGTGCATTAAGGGCGGCTCAGGGTCTTCCTGCGGTGCTGGAATAGCATCCGGCTGGAGCAGAGAGGGTTGCTCGTAGAATTCAGGCTCGAATTCTGCCGTCTCTTCCTGCTGCTGCTGGACGGGTTGAGCTTGCAGCGCCGCCTGAATTGCCTCCCCAAACCCTTGATCGATTAGGTTTTGCGCGAACATATCCGCAAAGGCGCGATCGCAGCCGCGATGTTCACGCCCTAGCCCCTGCACAGCGGTTTCCGCCAGCGTCAATGCCCCTTGCCCTCGAATCTGGAACACCATTTCGGCATCGAGGCAAAGGTCGCCGTTCTGTTCGTAGTAGTGCGTCAGGTAGAGGCGATCGTCGTGCCGTTCAATCACCAGCGGCGTGTAGGGTTCGTTCGCCACCCGCAGGTAAAAGTCCTCCTCTGCCCACAGCATTTTGCTGGTCAGTTGACCTTGCTCCAGTAGCCGGATGATGCTCTTTTCTGCTTTCCCCACACCTCTTTCAGGGGCAGCAGCGATAGGGATGATGGGTTCAGGTAGGGCGATCGCCGGACGGGACTCTGTACGCTCTTCTAGTGGCGGCTGTGGCGCTGCTGGAGGCAAGGAAGCCAGCGGAATATCCGGCATTGGCTCCAGTGTGGGAAGGACTATACCCAACATCTTCCGCGCCTCGTCTTGCCGTTCCGTCGCCACCAGGCGAGTGCCTCTCTCCCCGATGAGGTAGGTCAGCACCGCTTCCAACTGCGCCGCATCCACCCGGCATTCCATCCGGTCAGCCACCGAGAAAAACTCACCCCCGGCAGCTTCCAGCAAGCGATCGTCCAGATAGTACCTGCCCCCCTCCCCTTTCGGTTTGGGTGTGTGCAGCACATAGCCGCCCTGCTTGTGTTCCTTGAGGGTGAGGCACATATCCTTGGTCTGAAGCTGCCCGTGGTATTCAGCAATCCAGCGCCATGCGTCCTCAATGGTCGGCATGACGACAGGCGCTTTTTGTAGGAACGTCTCCGCATCAAAGTCGCGTGGCGTGAGTAACCCCTGCCGCATATTGCCGTGACAATCAGTAAAATTCACCACCTGTCCCGGATAGGTGGCATAGGCACGTAGTAGGTTCCCCGTGATAATCTGACGTGTTTCCCGGTTCTCTGTCTGGCGCTGGTCGAACACATCAAGAATGTCATTCTCCTGATCGTCCTTGTCCGCAACTGCCAACCGCATACTGTTAGTGGTGTTGGAATTCAGTTGGGAGAACGGAATCGAGAGGCGTTGCGCCGCGCTTGCGACCATCACTTGAATTTCCCAAGCCGACGGCGTGACCGGGTTTCCCTTCTCTTCTCCAACAAACTTTGCCCGCTCGATCACCCCCCACAAAGTATCGCCCTTTTCGGTGGTCAGCTTGACCGTCTGCCCGCAGGGAAATCCCTTCAGTCGGTTCGCCACCGCGACAAACTGATTGTCAATCACCTCTCCTCGTGCCGCAGGTTGTGTCAGGCGATAGCGCCGCATGTTCTCCTGAAGCGCCGCAACGGTTGCCTTGGACGCAGCGATCGCCTGTTCGTTGACCTCGCTGGTGTGGTGCTGGCTCTTGTCGTCCACCAGTGGCAGGTCAAGCTGTTCCCGTACCCGGTTCAAAACCATGAGCGTCGGATAGGGCTTGCGCGGTGTTTTCGCATCGACCACTTCGGCGTACACTGCCCCAGTGAACGGTGAAGTACTATTCGCATCCGCAGGAAGAACCTCCATCCGCGCCAGAGTTTTCGCATCAAGGTTCAGCGTGCTGGCTTCCAGAATCGATTCACCAAGTGCCTCCTGCTGCTCCACATACTCGTTGTATTTGCGCTCAATCAGATCGTAGAGTCGTTCTTGCTCCACCAGCGGTAACAGCGGGATGCGTCCTGTGACCTTTGCCGCAGGGTTTTCAACGGTGAATCCCTCTCGAACATCTAGTGGGGAGTCGAGGCGTGCGTGGATGTCAGACTGTTCCCGCATCAATTCCACGATCACCCTGTTCCCATACTCGTTCATGAAATCCGGCACGCCATCCAGCGCGATGCCGCTGGAGCGGGCGGCGGTGGTGTTGGCATTGAGCGATGCCATCTTCTGCATCAGCACCGCTCCTGGTCGCTTCTCGGCGGGAATATCTGCCATCAGCAAGGTAAAGTTGGGCGGCACCACTTGCCCCGTGCGATGCACCCGCCCCAGCATTTGCATGAACTGGTTGATGTCCCCTTCCGCTTGCGCCACGATCATGTGGCGCTTGCGCTGGTCTTTAAACTTCTCAGAGGCATGAAGCGATATTCCCGTCGAGCCGGAACGGTTCAGCAAAATCACATCCAGTCTTCCATCGTTGAAGGCTTTCACTGTCTCCACGGCAGTTTTTTTGCTCCGTTCCTCGTTGCTTCGTTTCCGGTAAACAATGCCACCTTCTGGCTGATATTCGGCAGTGTGTTCGCGTCCAGTTACCTCCCCTACCTCGAAGCCTTCGTGTCGCAAGCGCCCCTTGATGTAATCCACTGGGCTAACTGGAATCTGGCTGAAGTTGGTTCGGTCGATGAGGCGATGAATGGCTTCAAACTTGCCTACTGCCTCCAAGCCTAATTCCTTATCGGTCAGTCGCCGCCGTGTCTTCGCCCCGTAAGCGTTCCCCTCAATTACGTCGCGGCTTCTCTCTAAGTACCTCCTGAGCAAGTCCCCGAAAGACAGCCCCATCTCCTCTCCCGGCTGTACACCAAAGTCATTAGCATACCGTCCGATCATGCTGCCCATCGTGCTTGATAAGGCGATCACAGGTTTTTCGGCATCCTCTTTTTGCAGCAGATAAAGCGCCTGTTGTACCGTCCCTTCAGCCTTCAGCCCTAAAAGCATCTGGTCGATGACGTTGTGCATAATGCCCGTGAAATTGGTGCTGGTTGCCCCTGCTTCTCCGGTCGCATTGTCCCCCATCACTTTCTTGGCTTCCGACTTCAAATCCGCATCAACCCCTTTCACCGCATGGTACTTGAGTCGGTCAAACTCCATGATTTCCGCCATGATCGCCGCGATGTTTTCCGCGACTTCCTGGTTCACTGGAGCAATCATCGGAGCAAACTGCACGCCATCAAACGATCGTTCCCGACGAAGGTACTGCCCCGATTCCGTCAGCGTTGTCGCCAGCGCTTGTTGCAGTGGAATTCCGCCTCCTGCGACCAAGCTGGTCAGGCTTTCCATCTCGTCACCCACCGCCAGCCGCATATCGGTCTTAGCGTAGAGCGTCATCACCTGTGGCACTTTGGCGAAAGTGGCGCTGGAGTAGAGACACCCATGCGCCAGCTCGACCAGTTCCCGCGTAAAGTCGGCACGATTCGCCGCCCCATCGCTCTTGTCCTGTTCACCTGTCCCGCCCCCGGCTTCGTGGCTTTCATCCAAAACCAACAGGCTACCCTTGGCAAAATGCCGCATGAAATCGCGGCGTTCGCCTTCCTTGCCCTTCACCGTTTGCAGTTGGCTGTAGGTGGTGAAAATGGCATCGTAATTGCCAAGGTTACCTTCTTCTCGCAGCGCCCGCAGCACCTCTGGATGTCTGGACGTGGTTTTCAGGGTGCGCCCATCGGGTAGCCCAAGGGTGAAGTCGGTGTTGGTCACCAGCGGCTTGAATCCATCCATCCCAATGTCTGAGAGGTCACGGATGATGTCGGCATAGAGCGGCGTGTCTTTCGTGACGAAAATCGGAGTGCGCCCGGTGATTTTGGCGTAGCGCAACATCCCTGCGACTACCCTACCCTTTCCAATCCCGGTCTGGTCGCCCAGAATGAACCCACTGCCGCGCTCAACGTTGTGAATAGCCAGCGCTAGCGCATCTACTTGCTCCGCGCTGAAATACTGGTGCAGGGTTTCGGTTCTGCCGTAGCCCAGGCGATCGGCAACAAATGCATCCAGATCGCCCACCTGCCGCGACAATCGCAAAAGCGCCTGTTGCGCGGCAGTCTGCATATTGACGGGCACCAGAGTATCGACCGAGATGCCCTTACTGAACGGTTCATAGAGCGCCTGTTTTGGTGCGGCAGCTACAGCGTCAGGTGTCGCAGCGGCTCGTACATCGCTTCTCCCAGCCATTCCGCGAGAGACGGCTGGGTGTCGTGTTCCTTGAACAATCCCTTGAGCGACGCGATCTGGTCGGGATTCTGCTCGATCGTCACCGGGAAGGTCACGCCGAGGTGGGCGAACCGCTTCGGAATCAAGAAGGTTTCCTGTGCCAGCAGTCGCGCCCAGGCTTTCCAATCCCCCAGTCTCGGTATCTCTGGATAGGGCACCCCCTGTTCCATTTCGAGTTCTAATTCCTTCGCGGCTTTGATCAGTAGTTGCTGTGTCAGGCTCGTACCGTCTTCCTCCTGCCAGAGTTCCATCAGGCGTTCGAGCCGATTCGCCAGCAATTCCCGGTAACGCAGTTCGGTCAATGTCGTTTCCATTGCCGGAACCAGCACCGCCAGCATCCGTGCGTCCTCCTCCGGCGCGTAGACGTTCATCAGGTTGATATTGGAGTTGGCGGCGGCGCTGGACATCGAGGAGTTCTCCTAGTTCTTCATACGTGCGATAAATGCGTGGAACTTCAGCGGCTGGCAAGGGTCGTACTGATTTTCCCCGTCCGTGGATGACGATGACATCAATGGGAAAGCCCGCACCCTGCTTCTTGTAAAGATCGCCCCAGACCGAGAAATGGTCAACTACCCCGAAATTCTGATAAAGGGTGTAGTAGAAACTTCGTGCCTCAAGAGTGTTGTAGCGATCGCTGCGCTTGTCCTCATCCACCCCCATCTTACCGCCCAGAATCAGCACCGCTTTCCCGTCTGGCTTCATCGCTTGTAGGCTCTTGAGTGCGATCACCTGATCGATTTGCGTGGTCTGAAAAGGCGGAAATTCGCCAAGGCGAAAATTCGTATTCCTGCCCTCCTCGTCTGCTTTTGTCCCAAACGGAGGGTTCGTCATCAGCACATCATGCAGGGTTTCCGGCACATACTCCAGCGCATCCCGCTCAGTCACCTGATACCCCTGTGCCCGAAGGTCAGCCGCCCGCTCTGGGTTAAGTTCGTTCACGGTGGGGCGCTGTGCCCCGATCGATGACAGTAATAACGCGCCATGCCCTGCGGTGGGTTCATACACGCTTTGCCACGGCTGAATCTCAGCCAGTTGAGTGGCAAGGTACGCCAGCGGCAATGGCGTGGAATAGGCTTGCTGCGAAACGCTGGTGGAGGAGCGCACATTGAGGCTTGGCTGACGCTCGTACAGGTCGATGAGGCGTTGATAGGTTTCGGTGGTTGTGTCGGTTTGAAATACAATTTCCCGCGCCACGCGCACCAGCGAGGCTTCGATCGCCTCATCAATTTCCTTGGTGATGGGATCGCCGGGGGCAATGGTAGGAATTTCCAGTGCTGATGCGGCGAATTGTCGCGCCTGTACGATCGAGTCGAACCCTCCGCCCGCTCGGAAATGCTCTGCAAATGCGTCGATGAGCGTGGACGTACTCTACCTCGTTCCTTACCCTGTTCCTTTTATATTTAAGTTTGGATAAATTTTCAATAATTTGATTGTTCCTTCTGGCTTGATTTCTACCTTCACGCTGGCAGAGTGGTTTCAACCAGCGAGGGGTTATGACGACTACCGTAAAAGGTAAGGACATAGATGGGAAAATGGTGGTTCTGAAAAGAACTCAGCCGGAGCAGCTTACTCTGTTTCAGGCTTTTCCTGAACTCGAAGAAGAACACTGCTATTCAAACACTATCGACTTGTACGATTTGATGCCTAAGTATGTTGCATCGCAACACAAGATCGATGCCATACGGAAAGAAGGTAAGTCGCTAGAAATCATGGTTCGCCGCTTCACGCACCGGAATCAAGAATATAGACTCGAAATCACCCCGGCAAAAATACTGACCAAAGATGAGAAGACCAAGGAATTCTACCCCACCGAGCGGGAGCAATTGGTCGAAGAGGCTCTGCGGAGAATCGCCTGTTCATTTGAGAACGGATACTATCTCAACGACAAAGCCGGGGTTCAATTCACCCTATCCCAACTACGCCAGGAATTGAAGCGCATGGGGCATTCGATCCATTTGGATAGCTTAGTAGAGTCTCTCAAAGTTGCCAATAAAGTCAACGTCACCCTCAGCACACAAGACGGCAAAACATTGGTGTCTGCCCCTGTCTTTCCCGTTTTGGTCAAAACTACTCGTAAGGAGTGGCTGGACAATGCCAATGAAGCCTTGTGCTACGTCCAATTCAACCCGATGGTCACAGCGGGGATCGAAAGTTTGAGTTATCGGCAGCATAATTACGACAAATTCATGGGCTACCGTCGCCAGCTTACCCGCTGGATTCACAAGCGAATCTACAATTTGTTTACTCAAGCCAGCGCCCTTGAAACTTACACCCTCAAAGCCTCAACCATTATCCGAGATAGTGGGTTAGTGCTTGATGCTCAAGAACGCAATCGCTTTGTTGCCATCGAAGCCGCGCTCACGGAACTCCAAGAACAACGAATTTTGCACGAGTACAAGGCAGAGAAAATACGTCAGGGGCGCAAGATTGTCGATGTGAAATACACCCTGGTTCCAGCGGGGGATCTCATCCGCGATACCATTTTTGGCAACAAGCGCCGGAAGATGCAGGACGGACATCTTGCCCTTAAGAACGCGCCACTACCCACTCGTTTCCCTCTCTGAACATGCCGGAAAAAGTTATCCACAGGTTGGCGATCGCCCCGCCGTTTACCCCCTGTCTGGAAGCCAAAATTGGTGATTGTGACATGCGGTAATTGGTGATTGTGACGTGCGGTTCATTTTTGGGTGGTGATTGTGACGTGCAGTTGGGCAAAAATTGGTGATTGTGACATGCGGTAGGTAGTGATTGTGACATGCACTTGGGAGTTATCCACAGGCAGAGCGCTGTCAAATTGGTGATTGTGACATGCACAATCGTATTGCGCGATTAAAAATCAATGGATAATCACCTTTTTAGACGTGTCGCAAACCTCGGTTGGTGATTGTGACATGCGGTTAGTTTGCCGAAACACCTGATTTTCTGCGGCATTGCGGGTGGTTTTTTCCCACTAACCTCTTAACCCCTTTTATTATTCTTATCCCCCCTTACCCCCCTTCAGAGGCTTTTGCGGTTGCAACGCAAGTTTGCTCAGTAGAAGGGATGCTGAAACGCCAGTACCCACTATTCAACATCGGTACAGCCACCAGGTCGCACAAAGAAGGCTGTAGAAGAGCGGTAGATAAATTTTGCTAGGGTGGTAGCTGAATCACCTTTAACACGCACCCATGCGGCGTTTTTGGGGCACTG
>JBJTUI010000232.1:0-5283 GCA_046080625.1 Elainella sp.
AGTCTGACGAGTCTCTGACCTTGAGAAGTGCTGGGCTAGACGAGTTTGAAAAGATTTGAGCAGATTACTCCACTCACAGAGGGCTTCGAGGGCGGAGCCTGTGAGGAATGGGCTGTCAAAGTCAACCATGCCTAGTTCCCAGCTAAACTATTCCTCAATCTAACTTATCTACAACTGTAATATTTAGTCGAGCCGGGTATGACCACGGCAGATCTGGACGCCTATGCCGAGCGGCGAATTCGCGAACTGGGTGCGACGCCTAGCTTCAAGGGCTACCACGGCTTCCCTGGCTCGATTTGCGCCAGCCTCAACGATGAGGTGGTACATGGAATTCCCAACCCCAAGAAGGTGATTCGGCGGGGCGATGTGCTGAAGGTAGACACGGGCGCGTTCTACGAGGGCTTCCACGGCGATTCCTGCATCACGATTGCCGTCGGCCCGGTCAACCCGGAGGCAGCTCGCCTGATCCAGGTGGCGGAAGAAACGCTCTATAAGGGGATCGAGCAGGTCAAGGCTGGACGCTACCTGCTGGACATTGCTGGGGCGATTCAGGATCACGCGGAGGCCAACGGATTTCGGGTGGTCGAGGAGTTCACAGGCCACGGCGTCGGGCGCAACCTGCATGAGGAACCCTCGGTGTTCAACGTTCGCACCCACGACCTGCCCAACGTCAAACTCAAGGCGGGCATGACTCTGGCGATTGAGCCGATCCTGAATGCGGGCTCCAAACACACCCGCACCCTGGCCGACCGCTGGACGGTAGTGACGGTCGATCGCGCCCTCTCGGCCCAGTTTGAACATACGGTGCTCGTCACCGAAACTGGCTACGAGATTCTCACCGACCGCTCCAAGGTTTAAGGCGGGTTTAGACGACTGGCCGCCAAGGCAATCGCCAGCGGGTAGATCCGGTGTTCCTGCACCTGGATGCGCTGGTGCAGCGTCTCGGCAGTGTCGTCGGGCAAGACGGGCACCGCCGCCTGAATAATAATCGGGCCGCTGTCCACCTTGAGTTCGACGTGATGCACGGTGCAGCCCGTGATTTTGACGCCTGCCGCTAGGGCCTGCTCGACTGCATGGGCACCGGGAAAGCTAGGCAGCAAACTGGGATGGAGATTCAACACCCGACCGGGGAAGGCATCGATCAGCACCTGGGTGACGATCCGCATCCAGCCCGCCATGATTACCCAGTCCACTTGGTGGGCCTGCATAGTTTCCACAATCGCCTGATCTAGCGCCTCGCGGCTAGCAAACTGGCGGTGGTTGAGCAGCACTTTGGTCAAACCGAGCCGGTCGGCCCGTTCCGTGACTTTGGCCTCCGGGTTGTTATAGACCAAGACCTGGATATCGGCATTGAGCTGGTTGGCCGCAATCGCCTGGGCAATCGCCTCGACGTTACTGCCGCTGCCGGACGCCATCAGGCCGAGTCTGAGCCGAGAGGTGGGGGGCGGTGCCGTGGGCGGGGACAGCAGGCTGGTAGAGCCGAGTGGGTCAGTGGGAGTGGGTACAGAGAGGGATTCTGGCATTCGTCTGGGGTGAACGGAGATTGCTTCCCCCTGATCATGCCAGCAAAATTCGCGAGCGGTTCATCTATTCGTTCACATATTCTGAGACATCGTGAGGGTTTAAAGGCTGTGCCCAACAGGTGTCGGACAGGTATCTATGTAGAAAAGCAACGTTTGGAATATGAACAGCAGAACTGAAAAACGTGGCTTGATCAAGCGCTGAAGAAACCATCCTCAATACGCTGGGGTGATGTATTGGATGCTGCTATAAAAATAGTGAGGTAACTTTTGAAATGCGCTACCGGCTTGGCAAAACCACTCAGCAAACAAAATCGTCCAGTAAAAAAGAGGCACAAACTGCGCCTCCTGAGAAATGATCAGACCCGAGAAATGGTCTGATCGGATCAAATTTTTGTTCATATCGCCTTGAAGGGCAGTTATGTGACCTGTCTGAAGTCTATCTAGGGCCTATCTAAAGCCAACCGAGGCTTGCCAGACGAAGGCCAATAGCAAGAAAAATACAGGAATGACCGGCAACACATCGACCAGGGGGTCAAAGATTGCGTAGGCTTCGGGTAATTTTGCCAGCAGCGCCAATTCCATGGATCGATCTACCTCTCCAACACGAGTTTCATAATTGCCATAGATCGTAACATAATGGATTGAATTTACTCTGGCCCAATCCGGCGAGTTTAGAAAATTTGGCCCCTATTCAGGCAGCAGGAAGCCGACGCCTGGTTTGCGGATCATGTAGCGGGCCGTGTTTTCGGCAGGGGTGCGGTAGAGAATCAGCCCGTTGCGGTTGGGCAGCAGGAAAAAGTAGTAGACAGCCTGGGCGCGGGCCAGCTGCTGCTCGCGGGGAATTCCGGCATTTTCGGGAAAATATCCGGCGCGCTCGACCACCCGGTAGCCGTCTAGAATTTGGGCGGCCATGTCGGTAAGCATCTGGGCATCGCCCTCGAAGTTGGGGTCGGTTTCCAGGTCGGCCAGAACCCCAGAAGAGAGGGTAATTTCGGACTGGTTTTGCCAGTCGTCGAAGCGAGTCGTCGGCAGGACGCCGCGCCGAATTTCCGACTGGGCCTGGGCAGGCGGGCTAGACAGCAGACTAACCGCCAGCATCGCCATCAGGGCCAGCGGTCGCAAGGTTCGTGACAATCCCATAAAACATCTCCTGAGCAACGAGGTGCCAAAATAGGGGGCCAGTGCTGCTGACTCACCTCCGATAACACCTGATCCGGATAGTAGCGGGTTTGGGGATCAGACCCTGTGATCTCTAGCCCTGATCTTGAGAACCCCTATTTGGCGGGCTGGGCTGGCAGCAGGTAGATTGCACCCGAAACCAGGGTCAGCAGCACCGAGACCCAGAAGGCCGTCAGGGCAGGCAGCTGCCAGGCTTCGCCCAGAGGCGCAATCAGCAGGGCAATCGCGATAATCTGACTGACGGTTTTGAGCTTGCCCCAGATATTCGCCCCCGAAATAGTGGTCTGGTTCACCCGCCATCCGGCGACGGCCAGCTCGCGGCCCAGAATCAAAAACACGCCCCAGGCTGGAACCACACCCAGTTCGATCAACACCAGCAGGGGAGCCAGCACCAGAAATTTATCGACTAACGGGTCGAGGAACTTGCCCAGATCTGTCACCTGGTTGAGCTTGCGGGCCAGATAGCCATCCAGCCAGTCGGTGCCTGCCGCCACCAGAAATACCCCTACCGCCACCCAATGTAGCCGGGTCGAGGGCTGGTAGAGCAAATAGAGCAGCAGCGGCACACCAAACAACCGCGAAACCGTGATCCAGGTGGGTAGATTCATAGGCTCAAGGGGGCGGAGGTTCTTGGATAGAAGGGCAGGCGCGAAGCAACCCGTCTCCCAACACTGTCCTCTAAGCGGGTCGTCCTGACAACCACCTCGCGATAGGGAATTGGGCGGCTCTCAACCGCTATTCGGCCAGGGTCGTCACGGTCAACACCTGGGGCGGGGTAGAGTCGGGCGGGTAGAGGAAGCTGAATTCGACCAAGCGGCGGTTGCCCGGAGGCAGGGTCATTGTAGCCAAGGGCTCGCCCTGCTGGCCGCGTTTCTGCACCAGATGCACATAGCGGATTTGCTGCCTGCCCTGGTCGTCGGTGTAGCGCAACCGTACCGTGCCCCGAAAGAAGGTCTGGGTGGGCAGGGGCTCAAAGAACCGCAGGCCGTCCCGGCTGAGGGTATCTTCTTTAATCGGGGTTTGCAGCGTTACGGTGACGGTGCGGGCCTGATCCGATGGATTATGCAGCGGCAGGGCCAGATCGTACTGAATAGCGTAGTTGCCGTGGGCTTCGTAGGCCGTGTCGGGGTAGCGCACCCGCATCTGGGCCGTCTGGCTCTGGCCTGTGCCCAGCCTGCCGCGCGCCAGGGTGCTCAGCCCGTAGGAGAAAGCCTCGCCCGGTGTGGGAATCGTCAGGTCAGCGGTGCTGGGACTATCGGTGACTTGAGCCTGCCAGCGGGAACCAATTGCCACGCCTGCTACGCGCCCGTAGATAATCTGATTGGTGGGGGCGGTGTTGTCGAGCAGGGTGGGCGGTCGGTCACGCGGCGTTGCTAAGCTGCCGGTCTGGAGCAGGGTTTCCCAATCTGTCAGGCTGGGGGCAGTTTCGTTGCCACTGGCATCCTGGCGGGCCAGCAGGGCCAGACTGGCCAGGTAGACCGGACCACTGCTGCGCAGCCGCATCAGGGTAGAGCGACCATTCAGGGGCGGGTCGAGTGTGGCGACGGGAATGGGCAAATTCAACAGCAGCCGCGACTCTCCCGGCGGCACGATCAGCTGGGGCGGAAAAATCGCCTGACGTCTACCCCGCAGCACGTCGCTCATGGCTCGACTGCCGGGACCGGCAAACACCGCGCCGGTTGGGTTGTCTACCACCAGCGGCAGCGTGATAAACGGCGCATCGGGTTGGCTGAGGTAGCTGGCTGCCTGTAGGGTATTGACCGTCACCGGCTCTCGACCGGGGTTATAGACCAACACGCCCAGATAAACCGAGCGCAAATCGTCGGGAGCCAGCGCCTTGAAGACGTGATGGGCAAAGATATCAAACCGACCGTTGAAGGCAAAGTTGAGGTGGGCGTCGGGCGTCTGCTTGCCCTCGGGCGGAAAGGTGGAGAGCAAAATTCCTTCCGTACCGATTAGCTCCGGGCTGTTGCTGTTGAATACGGGCACCTGATCAAGTCCGCCAGGCAGGGGCCGCACCTCCTGCGGAATCACGATTTCCTGGGGCGGCGGAGCAGCAGGGGCTTGGGCAATCGATTCAGGCGGGACAGGCAAAACCGCGAGGGGCAGCAGGAAAGACAACATCAGCGAACTCTCAAACCGGGCGGCTTCTAGAATAGCTCAAACCCTGGCGCTGGTGAGCCGCAAGTTGAGCATCAGGTTGAAGGACGAATTAGTTCACGAATTGGTTCACGAGAGACAATGCCAGCATAATTTAGTACATAGGTTCTGCCAGAGCGGCTGCCCGCAACCTCTGCCCCGCTGGCGAAGCTTTCGGTATCATGACTATACTTGACGCGCCAGAATGCTATGAGCGAGCGATTAGACCAGGTTGAAGCGATTTTAGTCCGCCTAGCCGAGCGGCAGGACCGAACGCAGATTCAAATCGACCAGATAGCAGAACGGCAGGACCGAACGCAGATCCAGATCGACCGCCTAGCCGAGCGGCAGGATCAGTTCCAGCAGGAGTTGGAGACAGCCGCCCGCGACAGGAGAGCGGCGATGAACGAAATGGCGGCTGACGTGGTGAGCATGATCAGCT
>JBJTUI010000233.1:0-12098 GCA_046080625.1 Elainella sp.
TGAACGCTTTGGTTCAACCTGAAGCGGTTCATCTCCTGGAAATGACTAAATTCCATATCTAGTGGCAACCACGGCAATTCTGGAAGAACCCACATTTTGGGCAGTGCATCGGCTCTAATCCACTCGATGCAACCATTTTACATATCACTCCTTAACAGACCAGTGCCGATGCGTTCAAGCTGGAGGCGAAAGACTGCGACGTGCTGTTTGCCTCCTATCCTGCCGGAACGGTGATTCCGGCCCATAATCATGCGACCGACAACATCGGCGTGATTACCCAGGGCGAGCTGATTTTGACCCTGGACGGACAGGAAACGCGCTATCGGGCTGGCGACTGGTATCACGTTCCGGCCCAGGCCCTTCATGCCGCCCGATTCGATGCAGACACCTCGGAGATTGAGTTCTGGTTCTCTGCCAGCTAGCGCCAAACAGCTAGCGCCAAATCAGGAGCCTATGCCGCCGAGAGGCTCGTTACAATTGCAAACTTTCCGTAATCTTTGCGTAATGTAGTAGCGTAGAGTTGAACCTGCATCAGCTGCGTCTTGATATGAGTCAACCTGCGAGTCCTGCTCCAGAAGCCCAAGTTGCCCAAGTTCCAGAAGGCCAAGCTCCAGAAGGCCAAGTTCCAGAAGGCCAAGCTCCAGAAAACCAGTCTGCTCTCAAGCCGAGCCGTCCGCCCAGCTATGTCAAGCTGGCAATGCGCAATATGGTGCGTAAGGGTAGCAAATCCCTGTTTCACTTTGGCCTCACGACAGTTGGGCTGGTGGGGCTGCTGGTGGCCCTGGCCTACCTGACCCGCTGAGGTAGAGGAATGGTGCCACTACAGGTCGAGGTGACAGTACAAGAAGCTGAGGGTAATCCGGCCTCACCGATTGACCTCGAAACCTGGAAAACCTGGTTTCAGCGCTGGCTAGAGGTTTTGCAGCCCCTGCCGCTGCCCTCCCATTTGCCTAAATTTGACTGTTTCGAGCTTTGCCTGCGGCTGACCGACAATGCCGAAATCCAGGCCCTGAACGCCCAGTATCGCCATAAAGACCAGCCTACCGACGTCTTGGCCTTTGCCGCTCTGGAAGTAGCTGTTCCCCCGTTTCCGCTCCAGACTCTGCCTGCTGATTTTGATCCCGATGCAGATATGGATCTCGACGAAGATTCCCAGGATACTACACCCCCAGAACCGCTCTATTTGGGCGACATTGTGATTTCCGTCGAGACGGCTCAACGACAGGCTGACCAGCGACAGCACCCGCTCCAGCAGGAACTGGCCTGGCTGGCGGCGCATGCCCTGCTGCATCTGCTGGGTTGGGATCACCCGGACGAGGCCAGCCTGTTAACGATGCTGCAACAGCAGGAGGTTTTGCTACAGACGGTGGGAATACCCAGCGGTTATTATCAGGAGAGCGATTTCTTGCCCATCCAGCCGCGCTAGATCGGGCCAGCTTTCCGAGGTTTCCTGTTCCTGTCACCGTTCCGATTCGGCTGCTGCATCCCTGTTCCTCCACACTAAGGAGTCTTGTAAAAATAACCTGAGCAGGCAAGGGGCTTAAGCCCCTTGTTCAAGCCAGTAGACCGATCCAGGTGATCAACTTATTCGTACAAGCTGCCTAAGTCTCTCGATTTGCTCCATTTGGTTAACGAGTACTCCTCATGACCCAAGACCTCTCGACCGATACCTCTCGCAACGGCTCACCTGAACCGCCCCCGGCGGCCCCAGCGCCATCTCGCACCCTCTCCTGGCGGGTGGCCTCCAACCTGTTCATCAGCTTCAGATATGCCTGGATGGGGATCAGCTACGCCTTTCGCACCCAGCGCAACTTTCGGATTCATGTGAGTGTCGGTCTGCTGGCGGTGGGCCTCAGCTTTTTGCTCCATCTCAGCCGGGTAGAAATCGCGATTGTCGGCCTGACGATTGGGGCCGTGTTGACCATGGAGCTGCTGAATACGGCCTTGGAGTCGGTGGTGGATCTGACGGTGCGGCAAACCTACCACGAGCTGGCCAAAATCGCTAAAGACTGTGCTGCGGGCGCGGTGTTGATTTCGGCGCTGGTGGCGGTGCTGGTGGCCGGGTCGCTGCTGCTGCCGCCGCTGCTGGATCTGCTGTGGCTGACCTGGCCCAATTTAAAGTTCAGCTAGGTCATCCCTCTCGCCCTCACAGCCCCAACTAGACAAAACCATGATTCTCGTCATTGATAACTACGACAGCTTTACCTACAACCTGGTGCAATACCTCGGGGAACTGGGCCAGGAGATGCCGGTGGCCTCTGAGGTCCAGGTTTACCGCAACGACCAGATTAGCCTGGAGCAAATCCGCGCCCTCCAACCCGACGCGATTGTGATTTCGCCGGGGCCGGGCCGCCCGGAAGAGTCGGGCGTGTCGCTGGAGGTGATTCGCGAGCTGGGGCCAGAGCTGCCGGTGCTGGGAGTCTGTCTAGGCCATCAGGCGATTGGTCAGGTATTTGGCGGTCGGGTGGTGTCGGCTCCCGAGCTAATGCATGGCAAAACCTCACCCGTGCAGCATGGCCAGTTGGGGGTGTTCAAAGGGCTAGAAAATCCGCTGACCGCCACCCGCTACCACAGTCTGGTGATCGAGCGCGAAACCTGTCCTGACAGTTTGGAAATCACGGCCTGGGTGGAAGACGGCACAATCATGGGCGTGCGGCACCGCCAATATCCCCATATCCAGGGCGTCCAGTTTCACCCCGAAAGCGTCCTGACCGAGTCGGGCAAGCGACTGCTGGGGAATTTTCTGCAGGATGTGAAGTGAGGAGATGGGGAAGGTAGGGGAGATGGGGAAGATGGGGGAGATGGGGAGGTGAGGCAACCCATCTCCCACCGTCACAGCAAGTCTCAATATGCCGCCAACCCATATTGAAATTGGTTCTAAATTGGCTCTTTAGGCTGGCTCGTTAAACAGACTCTATTTAGTCTAACTTCCTCCACTTCTCCTTTCCTCACTCCCCATCCCCCCACCTCCCCATCCCCCATCTCCCTCCACCTCCCCACCTCCCCACCTCCACTCCCCAATCTGGCACTCACAGCCGCCTGGTTGCGTCCCAAATGCCTGTAAGCTGTTCTAAAGTTAGGTTGGCCTTGCCAGGACAATCGCTAGAATGGCAACCGCTGCAATAGGTGAGGAGAGGGTGATGAAACGACGAGAGTTTGTTTATGCTGGGGCCGGGCTGCTGGCGGGTCTGGGCTTGAGTACCGTAGACCGGGAGCCGGTGCTGTCTCAGACGGGCGGGGTTTCGATCCAGTTCTTAGGCCACAGCTGCTTTTTGTTTGGCGGAGACGGGCGGCGCATTTTGGTGAATCCATTTCGGCCCGGTGGCTGCACGGCAGGCTATCCTGCGCCCCAGGTGTCTGCCGATTTGGTGATGATCAGCAGCCGCTTGCTGGATGAAGGCGCGGTGGAAGGGCTGCCGGGCAGTCCGCGTATCCTGTTTGAACCGGGCGTCTACGAGCTGAATGGCTTTCAGGTGCAGGGGATTGGTACCGACCACGATGACGTAGGTGGCCGCCGATTTGGCGTGAATGTGGTCTGGAAATGGCGACAGGGCGGCGTTAATTTGCTGCATCTGGGCGGAGCCGCTGCCCCGATCACCACCGAACAGCAGATTTTGATGGGCCGACCGGATGTGCTGCTGGTGCCCGTGGGCAATGGTCCCAAGGCCTTTACCCCCGAGGAGGCCCAGGCTGCGATCCAGACCCTCAACCCCAAGCTGGTGATTCCGACCCAATACCGCACCTCAGCCGCCGACGAAGCCACCTGCGATATTGTGGCGATCGACAGCTTCCTCGCCCTGATGAGCGGCACTCCCGTCACCGAAACGGGCAGCTCAATTACCGTCAGCTCTGCCGATTTGCCCGCCAGCACCCAGATTCGCGTCATGCGCTAGGGCTGATCGGGGTCCTGGTCCAGAGGGGTGGTTTGGCTAGCCAGATAGGATTTGACCAGATCGATGATCTGCTGGAACTGGTAATCCTGGACCCAGGCTTCCAGGCAGCGCGTCAGGTGGGCAGAGTCGGGGGGAATTTGCTGAATTAACTGCATCAGAGCCTTATCGTCGCAGGAGCGCGAGTTCTGATGGAGTTGAGCGATCCAATCGTCCGACATCACCGCTAGGTCAGATGGGGAGGGGTGAAGCGGCAAATCGCTGTTCAGTTCATCCGGCTCAACTGCGTCATACCGATATTCCAGGCCCAGCAGATCTGCCATCTTCTGGAACAGAATGTCCTCCTGGAACGGCTTACTGATATAGTCATCGCAGCCTGCGGCCAGAGCAAGCTGCCTATCCCTGGGTAGGGCTTGGGCGGTCAGGGCGATGATCACAGTATGGTGGGCAGTATGGTGAGCGGCCTGCTCTGCTGTCCGAATTGCTGCCCGAATCTGTCGCGCCACCTCATAGCCATTCAGTCCAGGTAACTGTAGGTCTAGCAAGATCAAATGGGGCTGCCATTGCTGCCAGATGGCCAAGGCTTCTGCTCCCGTGCTGGCTGCCTCGACAATCAGTCCCACCCGTCGCAGCAGCGTCACCAGCAGCAGCCGACTTTCTGCCTGGTCTTCTACCACCAGGATACGGTAAGCGGGATGATGGGATGCGAGGCTAACGACGGGCTGATGGCGTTGCAGCGGTTGGAGGGCGGTTGGGGAGGCGATGGCCACGGGCAGCGTAAAGCTGAACCGACTCCCCCGGTCTACCAGGCTATAGACCGTGATTTCACCGCCCATTAGCTGCACCAAGCGACGGCTGATGGTTAGACCGAGGCCAGTGCCTTCCTGGGTCTGCTGGCTTGCCGCAGTTTGGGCAAAGGCATCAAAGATCAGGGGCAGATCCTCAGGAGCAATCCCCATACCGGTATCTTCGACCTGGAATAGAAGCGTCACGGTCTGCGGAGCCAAGAAGACGGGCTCGGCTGCTTTTTGGGGTTCGCTGAACCGTACCCGCAGCGTAATTTGTCCAGCCCTGGTAAATTTAATCGCGTTACTGAGCAGATTCAGCAGAACTTGCTCTAGCTTTTGAATATCAACAGTGATGTATTGCGGCAGATCGGGCGACAGCTCAAGACAGAACTGTAGACCTTTACAGCGAATCCGCTCGCTCAGCATGTTGACAATCAGGTGCAGTTGTTTGAGTAGATCGACCGCCTGATTGTCCAGAGTAACCCGACCCGCTTCGATTTTGGCCAGATCGAGGATTTCGTTGATCAACTTCAGCAGATAGTGCCCACTGGTATGAATTGCTTTGAGATAGCCCTGATCATTAGCATCCAGACTGGAATAGCGCTGCATCAGCTGGGAGAACCCCAGAATCGAGTTGAGCGGCGTCCGCAGCTCGTGGCTCATATTGGCCAAAAACACGCTTTTAGCCCGGTTAGCCGCCTCGGCTGCGGCTTTCGCCTGCTGTAATTCCTGTTCTACCTGTTTGCGATCGGTGATGTCCTGCACTACCCCATGCCAGGCAATTGAGCCATTGCGGCGTTGCTCAGGCTGGGATTTTGCCTGGAGCCACTTTAGCTGACCCGACGGGGTGATTACCCGCCACTCATAGGAGAACAGCTCTAGATGCTCTGCGCTCCACGCCGCCGCTGCCTCATAGCCCACCCGATCGTCAGGATGGATCTGTTCCATCACCAGTGCCGCGTTCTCTAGCGCTTGTTCCTGGGTGACTTCATGAATTGCCTCTACGGCAGAGCTAGTGTACTCGAACCAGAGCTGGCCATCGGAGTTCTGAACCACCGTATAGATAGAGCTGGGAGACTGGCGGCTAAACTGCTGGAGCCACTGTTCGGTGCGACGCAGCTGGAGTTCGATCTGTTTGCGATCGCTGATATCATGCAGCACGCCCAGCACGCAGTCTTGGCCAGCAAGACGGCTAACCGTTCCCGACAGCAGGACGGTCTTGGTTTCGCCGGATTTGGTGCAGAACACCACCTCCAGGTCCAGCAGGCTGCCGGTTTGTACCAGGCTACCCCTGAAGCGCTGTAGATCCTGCAAATCGCGCCACAATCCCAGCTCCACACAGGTTTTTCCAACGGCTTCAGCCCGAGAATGGCCCAACACCCGGCTAAAACTCTCGTTGATGTCGAGGCAGCGGCCTTCGGCCAGCGTCGCAATCCAGGCGGGTTGGGGGCTATTGTGAAACAGCGTCGAGAATTTCAGCTCAGATTGCCGCAAGGCAGTTTCAGCGGCTCGGCGGTCGGCTTCCAGCTGGGCTCGTTCGCTGACATCGAGCAGAATGCCATACCAGGCAATTGTGCCATCGCTGTGATGGAGAGGCCGGGAGTTAGATTCTAGCCACTTGAGCTGACCGGAAGGCGTAATAATTCGAAAAGCCAGGGTCAAGGGAGCTAGCGTTGTGGCGCTTTGGTAGACGGCAGCATCGTAGGCAGGTCGGTCTTCAGGATGGATTTGCTTCAGAGCTGCTTCTGCGTTTGCAATGATTTCTTCAGACCGTAACTCTAAAATATCCTGGCTAATCGAGCTGACGTACTCAAATCCATGGGTGCCATCGGGGCGCTGGATGTAGGTATAAATCATCCCTGGCACGGTGGCGGCAAGCTGCTGAAACCAGGCTTCACTTCGCCGAGTTGCTTCCGTCTCTACTTGACCTGGACTGTTTGGCAAGCGATGGGACAGATCGCCGAGATCTAACTTCTGGCTGGATTGATTCAACCGCCTGATTTGAGCTGCGATGTAATAGGCGATCACCAGTCCTGAAGCGAGGGTCAATCCCAGCGCTAGCAGGCAAAACAGCAGCGCTTGACGCATGTTTGTCTGGATCTCTGCCATAGAATCCGATGTGGGCAGGTTCACGTTGGAGGACGCCCGCGTCACATTGGCAAAACGTTGGGTCGGATTGTTGGGTAAAGCCAGCTGGCGCTGCTTGAAATCATGGGCATTCTGCAAGCGGTCCAGATCTTGGGCCACCTGCTGGTCGATTTTCATCCATGGATAGGTCAGCTTTTCGACGGCCTGCTGCCCACCACGATAGGGGAAATACCCGACCAGGGCCACTCCACTCACGGTCTGGCCCACCAATGGCACAACTAGAATCCATCGCAGCGAAACTGGAGGGAATTTGGCGAAGTTCAACCAGCGATGAAACGACATGGGCAGTGGAGGCTATCAGAAAACACTGCTCTATCCTACACAATAGGGCGAGGTCATTCGGCGGTTGATCAATCCAACCTAGGATGAATGCGTAGTCCTGTAATAGTCATAGGAATCAGGTAATTTCTCAGTTGAGTCGTTGATGACAAGACCCCAGACCGGAGTAGAAGCAATCCTGAGATGCTCTAGGGCCAGCTCTAGCTGGGACCGCTTCAAATGCCCCAATCTGGCCACCAGCAGGACGCCATCGGTTTGATTACAGAGCAGGTGGGCATCCGCAAAACCCAGGAGAGGAGGGACATCGTAGATCACCAGATCAAAGACAGCTTGGCTCTTTTCAATCACTTGCTGCATCGCTTGGGAAGCCAGAACTCGGGTTGAATCGGGCGGAATTGAACCTGCTGGCAGAAAGTACAGATTATTGTCTGCTGAAATTTTCTGGATCGCCTGCTCGTATTCAAGGCGTCCGGCAACCACATCGGTCAAACCGTTTGCCTGCGCCAGGTTCAAGCGCTGCTGCAAACTAGGGCGACGCAGGTCAGCATCGATTAATAGAACCCGCTGACCCATACTGGCTGCTGCTTGAGCTAGATAGAGCGCAACGGTGGTTTTACCACTAGCTGGCCCCGGCGAGCTAATGGTCAGGCTGCGAATCGGCTGATCGGGGCTGATCAATCGCACCCCCACCGCCAGCATCCGAAAGGTTTCAAGAAAGGGCAACAGTGGCTGATCAAGGGCCGAGTTGCTGATCAATTGCAGCGGGTAGGTCCGAGTCGATAGGGGGATAGCCTTGCCAATGCCTGTGAGGAAGTCAGCATTGAGCGATGCATCCAGTTCGGGCAGGAGCTTACAGGTCGGAATCACGCCCAGGATCGGCAGATTGACCAAGTCTTTCACATCTTTGGTGGTGTGGAGGACACTCTTGAGTTTATCGACAACCAGGGCTGCGCCAGTCCCCAGCAGGAGGCCCAGAATTGTACCCAGCGCCAGGGTGCGTTTTGCATTGGCAGAGGTTCGCACCGGATCACTCGGGGCAGTTAGGAGCCGCCAGGGCAACTGTCGCTGTGAGGCATCGATCCGCAGACCTTCCCGTTTGCCGAGAAATTGGGTCAGGTTATCGGTGGCAATATTCAACTCGCGCTGGATATCGGTATATTCGCGGGTCACAGCAGAAAGTTGTTTGATTTGCTGATTGGCCGCCAGGATCGAGCGGTGTAAGGACTGCTCCCGGTCCTGTAGTTCTTGAATGTAGCTAGCCACCTGCTGTCCAACCCGGTATCCCTCCTGCTGCAACAGCGGTAATAAGCTCTGTCGCTGCTGTATGAGCAGGTTTAATTCAGGGCTGTTCTCCAGATAGAGGGCTGAATCCTGGGCCAGCTGGCTATCAATTTCCAGGAGCTGATCGAGCAGCTTTTGGTAGCGCGGGCTATCGATCAAAGGAGAAGCGCCTGCCTGCTCAGGCTGACCTAGAGCATTGCCCAGCTGTTGATAGAGCAGTTTGGTCTGATTGAGCTGGGTTTGGGTTTCGATCAGGTCTTGACTGAGGACGCCAATTTGTTTAGATAAAAGCTCTGCTTGGCTGTCTGGGTCAATGAGATTGTATTGCTCCCGAAATTTCTGGAGCTGATCCTGCCATCGAGATACCTGGTTTTCCAGAATGGGAATCTGCTCATCCACAAAAGCAATGCCTTGGCGGATATCCTGCTGTCGGTCGTCCAGACTATATTGGAGATAGGTTTCAGAGAGCAAGTTGAGGAACGTGCCCACCAAGCGCTCGTTTGGATCGCTGTAGGAAACCTGTAGAATGCTTTTTGAGCTGGGGTCTACCTGAATCGCGAGATGGCCGATCAGGGTAGCGTAGTCCATTTCGGGGTAGCGGTTCTTGAGCTGGGCCACAACGGGTGCCAGCACTTCGGGGCTTTGCAAAACCCGTATTTTTGTTGCATCCAGAGAACTTCCAGCGAGCAGTTGCTCCTGCTGGCGGCTGCTTAAGGTCTGGGGCAGAGAAGACAAGACCTCAGTTTCCACGGTTACGGGCTCGGTCAGGATTTCGAAGCTGGCCCGATAGACGGGGGTGGCTGTCCGCACCTTCAGGCCCGCTGCCCCAATCATTAGGGTTGTGATCCCAGCGATCAGCAGAATTTGGCGGCGCAACGCTTGAACCACCTGATCTAACTGGAGCCCGCCTTCCTGATCGGGCGGCGCTAGCGACGTCAGGGCCACAGAATTCTGAACCACAGGTGGAGCTTTGGGTAAGACCTGCATGGCGGAGTTCCTAGAAAAGACCAAAGAAGCTGAACGGCAAACTGAATAATGTGAAGAAGCGGCTGAGGGGATCGGTTGCGGTGCCCAGGCTGTCGGAAACCGCCGCCAGACCACTGCGCTGCACAATGATCACGTCCTGATTTCGCAGGGCTGGATTCGCCTGATTGTCGATGCCTTGAGCAAAATCGACCCGGATCTGCTGGCGCGAAACGGCCCCGTTCGGATTCAGTCGCACCAGCAGCACAGACTGTCTTGCCCGACTATTGAGTCCGCCTGCCGCCAGAATGGCCTGATTCAAGGGTGTATTGGGCGGTACTTCTATTAACCCTGGGTTTTTGACCTCGCCCACCACGTTGATCTTGATCGTATCGGGGGAAAAGCTGGCCGTAGCGATTTCCGCAGCCTCTGCCCTGTTTACCTCAGTGGCCTGGTCCACTATCACCGTATCGCCGTCTTGCAAAATTGCGTCCTGGCTTAGATCGCCAGTTTGCAGAAGCTGCCAGAGGTTAACGCTGAAACTTTGCTCCCTGCCATCGCGACTCCGACGGTGGATTTTCACGCTCCGGACATCGGCAGTCGGTAAAATGCCGCCAGCGACTTGAATGGCCCGCGTCACGGTAGGAGCCGTTCCCTGGATGGTCGTTCCTCCTGGCAGTCCTGCTTCCGCAGCGCGGGCTGTTCCGGTGACGGTATGTGGGCCGGGGCGAAATACTTCACCGACGACAGCAATGTTGATCGATTGGGCTGTCTCTGCGGCAAAGCTGGCCGTGGCCAGCTGGGAGGACTCCTCCAGATTAATTTGTGTGGCGGTCGGAATCAAGACCGAGTCGCCGTCCCGCAGCGTCACGTTATAGCGCCGATCGCCCGTCTGCAAAAACTGCCAGAGATCGACCTGGATCAGCTCTTCTACACCCGAGGATTGGGGACGCCGCAGTTCAACCCGTCGCAGGTCTGCCGATTGGCGAATTCCTCCGGCTGCCTCCAGGATTTGGGTCAGGGTTGGCACCTGCCCCTCTGCCTGCTCTAGGGTATAGAGGCCGGGATGGTTAACTTCTCCTGCCACACCAACTTTGACCGGACGGGCTGCCAGCAAACTCACGGTCACCAGCGGATTTCTGAGGATACGCTGTTGGGAATAGCGAGCCGCAATGGCTGCTGCTGCCTGCTGTAGGGTCATTCCCGCTACATTCACATTGCCAATCACAGGCAGGTTAAGGCTACCGTCTATCAAAACAGTCGTCTCGCCGCTGTATTGCTCCAAACGAAAAATATCGATCCGGACTTGATCCCCTCCACCCAGGCTGTAGGCATCCTCCCCTCGGGTCAAACTCTGTTCGACCACCCTCGACGGCGACTCGGAAGCTGCAATTGGGGTGGGCGAAGCAAGAACAGAAGGAACCAACGACGGTAAAACCGGCGGGAGACAAAACAAAATACCCGTCGTCAGAGCAGCAGTTGAAAACGATCGGTCTATTTGCATAGGGTTTGCACAGGGTCAATCTATACGTAGGAACCCTCTGGAGAAATTCTCAACAGGAAAGATGGATTAATTCAGAGATATTGCAGGAGAAGTTTGAGGCTTGAGCTGTAGGCCGATCTATAGGCCAATTGAAAGCTCAATCTACTGCGTTGTAATTGGCTTGAGGAATTGGATGATAGGGGATTGAATGACTTCTTTCAACCTCGACAAAAGCTTCTTTGCAGAGGTTCACCCTGACGGTAAAGTCATTGTAGCTGATTCAAACCGACGTTGGTTGCATTGTTTGCCTTTGTTTATTTTTCGACTACATCCCGACTGACTAGGAACGTTCGTGATGTTTGAAATGATTGAAATAACGGTGCAATTGTTGTGCGGATATACATAATCTAGAATGTTCAGTTTATAGGATTTCTATAATCTGATTTGCTATGCCTATTAATTGTTTTACCTATACAGGTTTGATACAGGTTTGATACAGATTTGATGCAGATTGGATTCTATCCATCGGGGCATGGGCAGTTCGGCCCGTTCCAACTAGCATGCCTGATCATGGACAAAAGCTGAACAGCCAATCGCTGAAGCATGGAAACCAAAGCTCTACCAGCTTCAGCAGGCTGCCGATTGCAAGTCGCAAACTGGGGCTTTTCATAGATTTAGCTATATCCAAGCAAGAAGTTTAATTCACTTACCTCTATGGTCAACCGCAAAGAGGATTTGTATCCTATGCTACCTGTTTATTCTTAACAATCAGCCCAAAGCCAGGATTTGCATGAATCCACGAAAACCGAAGAACTGGTTACATTCCCCAAATTAGACTGGGCCTCGCAGCGGGCAGTAAAATTTGCTACCATGCTAATGATGTAGTTGTCAATAGTGAGTTGGCCCAAGTAAATTTCTTACGCCTACTTGATTAAGCGTAAAGGCATATGTTATTTTCATGAAGCCGAAGTGGTTTTAAGCGAAATTTAACCATAATTTGCCGTAAGCTAGGCTCAACTGGAAATTTTGCAGATTTAGGCTAGAGTCCTATTGATTGCTGTCTAGTTGTTCGTCCGCTAGGCGCAAGTTAAGCCCCCTTGACCTCACACTGTCGTTAGATTCCCAAGGAGTTATGGTTAGATCTGGTGTATGAGAAAAAGGAGAAAAAAAGGCGTATCCTGCTGAATAAGACAAAAAAGCTCAGACCAGGAATACACCATGAATAACGATAACCTGATTGAATTCAAAACACCAGAAACCACAGAA
>JBJTUI010000234.1:0-4276 GCA_046080625.1 Elainella sp.
GCTTCGATCTGCTGACGCGAGCAGGATTCGTCCATATTGACAAGGTTGTACTCAATATTTTCCGTGTAGATCGCGGTAATAATCCGGAACATTTCGAAGAAATTGACCACCCACTGGCACTCTTCTTCCGAATAGCTGGCGTAATAGCGAATCAAATCGGCAATTCGGGCCTCCAGATGGGTGCGAGCGTAGCGACAGATCAGAATCAGCTTCAGCAGCACCACCACCAGCGTCAGGGAGCTGCCCTGGGACAACAGCAGCACAAACAGCGAGGAAGGCTCCTGGTGATTCTCGGTCGTCAGGTACTCGATCACCCGATTCGCAGTCCGCAAAGTCAGGGCATTGTTGACCACCTTGCCATCGTGATCATCGTAGAGAGTGCTCAGCTTTTCCGAAAGCTGCTGTTTTAGAGTCAGGGCAAATTCGTCCTGATCCACCGAAAAAATTAGGTATTCCAGCAGACTTTGCTTAAACGCTGCGTAGCTGAGATTTCTGGTTTGGTTCGTGAAAATATGGGCGATGTTGGGATAGCTGAAAAAGCCGCGTTTGGCTACTACCCGCTTGATCAGCCGCAGCACGTCATCACCCAGACTGGTGGGATTATCAAACTTGCGGTCTCGGGCAACCGCGTCCTGGCAGAGGGCCGTATACATGGCCAGGTCAAACTTGAACTTCTCCTTCAGCTTGCGCGATAGGTTGCGGGCCGCCTGACGCTGCTCCAGTGGGTTATCCAGGTTGATGTACTGGGGCACCAGCAGATAAGAGGCATAGCGCTGGCTCCAGTGGGTGCGGTTCCGCTCGTCGTAGCGGGCTGCAAACAGCTTTAGCTCCTGAAAATCGGAGCTGGCGATGAAGTTGCGCAGCCATTCCCGCAGCCGCTTCAGGGTGGGAGAAATTGTATGCTTATAGAGGATTGGATCGGAAAACAGCTGAATTAATTTCTGAATCGAATCGCGATTTCGGGTAATATCCCAATTGTTAATCAGGATGTAGCACGACCGCTTCAAGGTGTTGCGAAATTCCTGCTCCTGGTTCGCGAACACAATCTCATATAGGTAGGGAAGCGTGTTGGAACTCGCCGTATCGGAATGATGGATGAACAAATGGCGAAACTCTCGCAGCACATCCTCGGGCGGCCAATTCTTCACAATTTCTAGCAAAAATTCGTAAATAGCTTCCTGTGCCTTGGGAACATTACGTCGAGACGAGTTCAGCTTGCCTGAAGCCTGAAACGATTGCTGAGTCGAAAGTTTGTCTCCGAGCATAGCGGCACTAACTAGATAAGTCGGGTTGGAGGAATGGGCCAGCCTAATAAGGGCTAAGTGGGGCGATCACAATGCAACAAGAGCAATGCAACAAGAGTTACAGCGATGCAAGATGAATCAAATGGATCTAGTGACCCTGAGCTACCGTCCAGCGTTCTGAACTAGAGATCTGGACTAAGAAGCAGATGCCGCTGAGCAGGTGCCAGCACTTGAGTCTCATAACACAGGTCCTGCGCAACAGCAGGCTTCGAGCAATATAGATTCTGTGAATACAGGATTTGTAAAACACAATCCGGCTCTACCCTGACCTGTACTCTGAACCACCTGCGCTCTGAAACCTGGCCATTCTGTTAAAAACCGTTGAGATAGACCCATCCAGAGGCAAGCCTAGTTAGAAGCAAAGTCAACACCCGTGAAGTGCCCACCTGCCACATCCCAACATTATGGATCTGGTTTTGCCCGGACCATTGATTCTTCAAGTTTTCAACAGTTCTGCACTAGCCACCGAAGCAAGGGCATCGGCAAGCAAGGCATCGGCAAGCAAGACATCGGCAAGTTCATCAAGTTCTAAGCATCTATAGCCGTTTCTTTTCGGCTATAACGGGGTGCAGGGGTGAGCCCCACATCTCATGCCCCGGCTAAGTGAATAGCACATACCTGATCGTTCAACCGTCCACTGGCCCTTCGGGAGCTGAATGGGCCGCGATAGAGGCGCTGACTGTAGAAGGGGCAACCTAAAGCAACCTGGATGAGAACGGCAACAGACTGTAAAGGTACTTAAAAAAATAGGATGCTCATCGTGGAAAACTCGGGTAGGTCAATCAGAAGCTGTTAGACAGCTTCTCAGCAGATACACTTACAAGATTACAGCATTTTTAATTTTATGTCACTTTAGACACTCAGTATTTATGGCTTATGGATGGGTTTATGGGTGGCTCTGACCCATTAAATCCCTTGAAGCAGCCGCAGATCCGCTGTGACCAAAGCTGTAAGCCTGAAAAGCCGCTCTTACCAGCGGCAGCCCTGAGCATCAGTAGCTCGCGCTAGTAATTCTGACTGCCGTTTAGCGTACCGATGCTTCCGACACAAATACTCCCGGCGCAGATACTCCCAGTACAGTTATCCAAAGGCTGTGCCCTTGAGACTTAACAAACGCTGAACAGCCAACAGCGGCTCTCTCTGTGGCTACCCTGCTATTCAAGCGAATCGGCTGTTCAAACAAGCCCAGCTGTTCAAGTAAAACCTGTTCGAGCAACATTACAGAATGGGGGCAGAGGGACTTGAACCCTCACGACTTCATCAGTCAACGGATTTTCATCCTCCCACAGCTTTCGCTGCAATCTCTTCGTTGCACCTGGACGACGCGACGATGCGCTGCGACCGGGCAATTTCAGACATCTTGAGGATTGGACCCTCCCTTTACCCTCGCCTCTCGCGTTAGGGTAGCTCCCGTCGGGCCTCTGCACCTTCTAGCCGAAAGGCTAGCTTGGCTCAGGATTGCCATGTCAACTTCGATCTCAGAATTTGAGCGCAAAATTTGAGGTAGGTTTCCCTGAGTTTGAGAGCAGTCACTTGGCCAATTTCTCAACCAAGGCTCAGTTTTCTAAGTCCGCAGCGTCTACCATTCCGCCATGCCCCCATGGCGATCAATCGTTATCCTAATTTAGCTAATCTGCAAGAGCCTTCGACACCTAATAGCGTCAAATGCCCAGCTGTCTACCATTATAGAACCGTCAACCGTTTCAGAGTCAATTAAAAAGTGGCAGGCTTCTAACAAATCTTTACGGCGTTAATCTTTCAGTGCGGCTAAAGGATTCGGCTTTAAGCGGGTTGGGGTCGATCATATGGGCATGAACCGACAGAGTCTCCAAGACCAGCAGCGATCCTAAACCCCGATTGATAAAGTCATGCCCGACTCAGCAGGTTGGATGCCGTATGGCCAAATGTTTCCCGTTGTATCATTCCGACTCAGACCCTTTTGACCTCCAGAGCTTTGGCCAACTGGCAGTTAGAACCGGACCCCCAGCCCCCCCTGAATTGAGGCTGCCGTATCGTTGCTGTTTTTGTAGGCGTCGAACGCAATGATCGCGTTCCCAAACAGCACCAAATTACTGTAGGGGAAGCTGTGGTCAATACCCGGCTGCAGCACAAAGCTGGTCTGGTTGCCGACTGGGGAAGTGTTCTGGTCGCTGTCTTGAATAGCCGCACCCATACCAATATAGGCATCGGTCTGCCAGTTCAAAGGCACATCGTAGGACACCGTAGGCACAAACGCCGTACTCTGACCAATTAAGGCCTGAGCCCGAATGGAGATCGGCACCTCCAGGAATTTGTAGCGAAACGCAATCACACCACCTCCGCTCGTACCATCGCCAGTTGGACCGTCCGTAGCCCCGAACGACCCTCCAATCCCGATATAGCTCCCGTAGGCAGCTTGCGCAGAAGCAGAGGGCGCAGTGAGTAAAAATCCCAACGCCCCGCCCAGCAAAGCCGCCCCAAACCAGGGCAAGCGGCTTTTTAACCGTCCGAGATGGGTCATAACAGATAAGCCTCCTCATACGAGACTGACTAAATTCACCAAACGATAGCTCAGCCCTTTCCAGAAAGCCACTGATTTTAGCCCGATCGAGAAGTTTTTTTCCGTCGAGAAATATTAATATTTTTTATATAAAGAAAATTGGCAGACTTGAGCAACTCTCTAGGCGGGCGACAAACGCTAGAACCTGGACGGCATCCTAACGCAGCCGCAGACGGGCCAAGTATTCCTCCTGTTGCCGTCCTGCAGCTGACTCAGTCGCCAACTTGAAGCTGCCGACAAAATGGGGACTAAACAGAGCCTCTAAATCTGCGAGCGCCGTTCCGAAGGGGGGCCCGGGTTATTGTCAAATCTGGTGTATGAAGAAGAATTAAGCAGCGTTTTTGGTCGTGGAGCGAACGAGGTCAGTGATTGCGATACCATCCTGAAATTTGACTCCTTCAATCACCTGAGCTAGGCGATTAAATCCGCGAAT
>JBJTUI010000235.1:0-3436 GCA_046080625.1 Elainella sp.
GGCTCAGCTTATTGCAAAAGCTGGCTGCCTATCCTACCCAGTGGATGGGCTGGCAATTTACCACCTCGCTAGAGACCTGTAAGGCCCAGAACGAAGGCCGCCAACAGCAGGTGCCCGAAGCGGTGATCGAGGACTACTACCAATGGATGCAGGCCTTTGAACCGGATGTCGCCGAAGGCTTTGCGGCTGTACATCCCGTACCGTTTCGCGACGGGCAGTTTGACTTTGAGGCGATTGAGGCGGCGATTGTTTCCCTGCCCCAGTCGATTCAAAAGCGGCGCAACAAAAACGCTAGCCGGGAACTGCATCCCTATTCGAGTTTACTGGCCTTTGAGCGGCTGATTTATTTAATTACAGCCCTGATGCAGTATCCAGGATTGGGGAATCTACAGTCTACTAATCCAGCCCTGTTGAAGCGAGAGCTGGGCCAAGAGCCCAATTTCTCTACAGATATAGCTGAGATCAGCGCTCTGCTGGGGCAGAAGTATGGCCAGGTCTATGCCGATGCAGCGGTGATCCAGCAAAACCTGGTCTGGCTCCAGCGGCAGGGTCTGCTGAATGCCAGCTATTCCTCAGCGGAGTTTGATTTACCTGCCGTGGCCGACGTGCCTCTAGAATCCCTGCACCGCTATTCTGATCAGGATGCCTTTCGGCGGCTGATGCACCTGATCCGGTTCATGGCCCATCACCCGCTGCTCTATGCCGAAGCCCCTGCCCAGAAAACAGCAGATTGTCTGCTGGAAGCGCTAGCAGCTGAAGGGAATGTGCAAATCCACTACAGCGCCGCTACCCTGCGGAAAGATATCGAAACCGTCCTCAAACCCTATCGCCTGATGGGTGAGAAGCGGCTGCGGCGCGGCTATTTTGTTGGGACTGGGATTCTCTCAGGCCCGGAGCTACTGCGGGTTTACCACAGCTTAGAGGGACAGGCCAAGCATCTGTCAGATCCGATTGCT
The DNA here is from genome assembly GCA_046080625.1 of Elainella sp. Classification (GTDB taxonomy): domain Bacteria; phylum Cyanobacteriota; class Cyanobacteriia; order Elainellales; family Elainellaceae; genus Elainella. The sequence goes on from JBJTUI010000235.1 coordinate 957, forward strand.
CTATCGGCCTACGACACCTTCCGGCAGCGGATGGCCTACCTAGGTCTGGACGTTCACCAGAGCTATCCAGTTCGTAAAGTCGTTGATCAGCCAATTGTCGATCCGGCTTATCTATCTGACCTGTCCCTGGCCCAAACCCAGAATGCATCCCGGCTCGAAGCCGCGATCCAGACCTGCGAAACTGTAGAATTGAGGCGCTTATTGGGAACGGGACGATTTCCCCAGGATACGGATGCCGCCTTTGAAGTGTTGCCCCTCCAGATCGTGTTCTACAACATTGCCTGGTATCTCGGCTACCAGCGGTTAAGCGATGGCCTGTTCCAGTATGACCGCCTCGACCGTCTAACCGCTCGATTCTCAGGCCGCTTTCAGGAACGCAACTCCCAACGACAGGCTCTAGATCAGCTCAATCACCTCCAGCAGGCCAGCTACGGTTTGTATCTAGGAAGTGACGCCTTAGCCCAGCAGCAATTTTTGGGACAGAGGGCAGCGCGGACCCAGGTAGAAACCCAGCTCGAGCTCTGGTTCACAACCGAGATATTTCGCTTTGTCAGTGAGGGCACAAGACGGTTTCCTGGGGTGCAGATGTCATCCCGTAAACCGCTGGGGATTTCCATGACTACCGCTGAACAACAGCAGGTGTTTACGCTAAAAGGAACTGGCAACAAGCAGTTTCCGCATCGGCTCAGGGCAAATCTACCCTGCTGGTCGATTGAGGGTCTAGAACTCCAGGGCTGGATTTTGCGGTTTGGAGATCAGGTTAAGGTGATTGCCCCTGACAGTTTGATTAGAAAGGTTCTGGATAGAGCAATCGGTATTGCTAAAAGCCATAAATAAAAACAGCCATCTACAGATTGGATGGCTGCCTGGAAATTATCTGCTGTCAGCTACAGGCTATACAAACTGAAAGCCGCTCTGAAAGCTTAGAGAGCTACTGGAATATCCTCCAAGGATACCAACCACCTCATCACCCGTTGAGATCTCCCGATCCTGATTTTTGTCGAGAACAATGGCAGCTGAGGTATTGTTCGCTGGGAAATACTGTAACCAGGGATTGCCCGAAGGTAAAAATTCACCGTTTCTGATATCCATAAACTTGTATTGGCTAGCAGCCCCTTTTAGTACGATGACGTCTCCTTCACTCGGATTAAAGTCGGGTAGAAAAGCATAGTCTTTTGGAGCGACTTTAAGTGCCAGACGTTCTCCTTTGCCCCAGACTTCGATCTCAGTAGAGCCGTTGCTGTAATACCGGCCCTGCTGGCTGCCCAGCACAAACCGATCCCGCCCAGCGTTTCCAACCAGGGTATCGGCCTCAGAACTGCTGGCGGTTGGGAAGATGGTATGGCCCACCAGTAGATCATCGCCATTTCCACCCGATAGGTAATCCCAGCCCGTGTTGCCATAGAGGGAGTCGTTCCCTTCCCCTCCATAGAGATTATCTCCGGCATCGTCATTGCTCCAGGTTCCAGAGGTCAGATCATAGCTACCGCCAAAAAGCTGGTCGTTTCCAGCCCCACCAATAATTGTGTCTTGGCCAGCCCCACCAAAGGCGATGTCGTTGCCCTCATCGGCCTGGATGTTGTCTTTACCTTCTCCGCCGAGCAGGGTATCATCGCCCTGGTTGCCTTTGAGGCTATCATTGCCTGCCTCACCGTTCAGGTAGTCTGCTCCGAATGCACCGCCGACCTGATTGTCATTCCGATTTCCCAACTTCAAAAGTGGCGTGTTGTTTGGGTTTGCAGCAATTGTGGGTATAGCTTGAATATTTCCCGCATCGTCCAGGTAGGCGATCTGCCACCCCTGGAAGGTGCGAAACTCGGCCCGCACCCGATCCCGTTGCCATACCGGAACAGGCAGGCTGAGGCTATCCCGTTCTTCTAGGGCCAAGTATCGCCTGCCATTTGACAACCGGGTGTAGTAGCTGCGATTGTTGCCTATACCCAAAACGTCTGCCTCACCAATACCAAGGGGTTTACCCAGTCGTTCAAACAGCGAGCCATCCACGATGCCGTAAAGCTGCTGGCGGGATTCACGTCCCTTCAGATAGAGCTCGGCCTGCATGCCATAGCTGACATCGGGGAATTGGGCGTTTTGATCTGCATAGGTGATCAGGTCGCGAATTGCTTCTAGAACCGCCGTTTTGCTGGTCAGGCCGTCCACAAAGTAGGCTCCTCCTGTCCAGGTGCCAGTCTTGCGATCAAAGATTCTTAGATCTGCGTCCAGGGAGTTGAACAGTTCGTCAAACCATTTCCCAACTCGGCTTTCGAGTAGACTGCTGTAGACGTAGGTGAATCCAGCAGAGAGTCCGGCAATCGTCGTAATGGCCGCCAAGCCTGTCGCTCCTAGTAGTTTGCCAAGCAAATTTTGCCTAGTTTTTTTGTTCTAGATTGGGGTATAAATGCTCCAAACGAATTCGCGCATCCGCACTGGAAAATCTCCAGTTGACCGTCGCCTTTTGAGCATTGCGTTCATCCTGCCAA
>JBJTUI010000236.1:0-8413 GCA_046080625.1 Elainella sp.
AAAATCTGCCGATCTACCTGCTGCGGGAGCAGGCCCAGGTGGGGCGGTCGGGGGCTTCTCTGAAAAGTCTGGCCCATGCTGCCGAAAATCTCGGGTTTCAGGCTCGCCCCGTGCGGGCTAGCTTGAGCCGATTGGTCGCGCACAAACAGCCCTGGATCGCCCACTGGGACGGGCTGCACTACGTCGTAGTCTACTCCGTTACTGCTAAGCGAATTTGCTGCGCCGATCCGGCGATTGGGCGGAGATCGCTTTCCCATGCAGAATTTCAGGAACACTGGACGGGCTATGCGCTGCTGCTCGAACCCACCGAGCGGTTGCAGCAGGTTCAGGTGAAACAGGCTTCGCTGAATCGTTACCTGATGGCGCTTCTACCCTATCGAGCGCTGATTCTCCAGGTGATTCTAGCCTCCTTGTTGATTCAGATTCTGGGGCTAGTCACGCCCCTGTTCACCCAAATTATCCTGGATCGGGTGGTGGTACAGAAAAGTCTGTCGGCCCTGCATGTATTTGCACTGGGGCTTTTGCTGTTCAGCGTGGGCGGGATCTGCATGGGATCGGTGCGGCAATATCTGCTCAGCTATTTCTCTAACCGGCTGGATCTGACGCTGATCAGCGGCTTCATTCGGCATACGCTGAGTCTGCCCCTGAAATTTTTCGAATCGCGACGGGTGGGGGATATTCTGACCCGAGTTCAGGAAAATCAGAAAATTCAGCGGTTTCTGATCGGCCAAGTGGTGTTGGCCTGGCTGAACTTCCTGACCGGGTTTGTCTATCTGGCGCTGATGCTTTACTACAACTGGCGGCTCACTCTGCTGGTGCTGGCCCTGATTCCCCCCATCCTGCTCCTGACCCTAATTGCAACGCCGTTTCTGCGGCAAATATCGCGGCAAATATTTAACGAAGCCGCTGACCAGAGTTCGGCGCTAGTTGAAATGATTAGCGGTGTCGCCACCTTGAAGGCAGCCGCCGCAGAGCAGGAATTGCGCTGGCGCTGGGAAGAACACCTGACCCAGCAAATGAACAGTCAGTTCAAGGGCCAGAAATTGGGAATTGGGCTGCAAACGGTGAGTGGCTTGATCAACACTCTGGGCAGTACGGCCCTGCTCTGGTATGGCGCTACCCTGGTGATTCAAGACCAGCTGACGATCGGCCAGTTTGTCGCCTTCAACATGATGATGGGCTATGTGATCAGCCCGGTGATTGCGCTGGCCAACCTCTGGGACGAACTGCAGGAAGTTTTGATCTCGGTTGAACGACTCAACGATGTGTTTGAAGCCACACCCGAGTCGGGACAGGCGGCCCTGCTGACCCTACCGCCGATTCGAGGGGCAATCCAGTTTGAGAACGTCACGTTTCGCTATGGCGAAGATGAAGACTACAACGTGTTGCAGAACGTCTCATTTGAGGTGCAGCCCGGTGAAACGGTGGCGATTGTGGGCCGCAGCGGCTCAGGTAAGAGTACTCTGGTGAAGCTGATTCAGGGGCTTTATCCGGCAACTCGCGGTCACGTTAGCATTGACGGTCACGATATTCGCCATGCGGCTATGGCGTCTCTGCGGATTCAGCTGGGCGTTGTTCCCCAGGACTGTTTTTTATTCTCGGGTAGTATTCTGGAGAATATCAGCCTCTATCGCTCTGACTTTACCCTGGAGCAGGTTGTCGAGGTGGCGAAACTGGCTGAGGCCCATGCGTTTATCCAGTCGCTGCCCCTGGGCTACAACACCAAAGTCGGGGAGCGGGGTATGGCGCTCTCGGGCGGTCAACGCCAGCGCATTGCAATTGCCCGAGCCCTGCTGGGCGATCCCCGGATTCTAATTCTAGATGAGGCCACTAGCTCTCTAGATACGGAGTCAGAGCGCCGGTTCCAGCGCAATTTGGCCCAGATGCAGCGCGGCTCGTCGGGCGAGGCCAGGACAACGCTGATTATTGCCCACCGCCTCTCAACCGTGCGCAATGCCGACAAGATTCTGGTGCTGGATCGGGGGGTGCTGGTTGAGCAGGGCAACCACAATAGTCTGATGGCTGCCCAGGGGCTTTACGCCCACCTGGTACAGCAGCAGCTTGACCTTTAGTTGCTCAACTGGGTTCCCTGCACTTGGCCTTCAATGCTCGGTGAATGATCCATCAAGAGGAATTCTGCCAATTTGGCAGATCGGCAGATGCATTTACCCTAGTATGGTCACGTATATAGCGATCTTGCTTGCCTTTTCAGGATTCGCAGAGAATTCACAGCAGTCTGCTTGCCTTGTTCTGCCTGCCCATTGATCCTCCACATTGATCCTCCACATTGATTTATATCCCCAGATGCTACCTGTCTGGATGCTATCTAGGTAGGTCGGTGCAATGATTTGTAGGGTAGTAGGGGTCTGGGGACTACGCCCCCAACAGAGGGCAAGTCCTCTGCACTCCCTCACGCCAGCTTAGATTTAATCCAACCCAGCTACTTAGGAGTCTTGTAAAAATAACCTGAGCAGGCAAGGGGCTTAAGCCCCTTGTTCAAGCCAGTAGACCGATCCAGGTGATCAACTTATTCGTACAAGCTGCCTTAGATGCTACGCCTCCATTCAATGCCCCTCAATGCCCCCAATTAGGCTTATCTCTATGCAGCAGCTTACTTCCTCAACGCTTATCTCTAAAGCGCCCCTCCCTTCCCCAACCGCTTCTCGGGGGGTGCGCATCGAAAATCTTGACCCAGAAGCCCTAGAACAGCTCCGCCAAGACCAGGCCAGTGCCGTCTATGGAGGAATTGTGTCAGCGCCTCTGGCTGAACCGGACGTGGTGGCCCGTTCAAGCCCTGCCTCGGACCAGGCGAGTTCTAGGCAAGCGGTTTCCGGTCGGCCTGCCTCAAGCCAGCCCCGAGCTAGAACCCAGCGCTCGACCCGAACGACCTGGAGTCCTGCTCTACAAACCCTGCTCGATCAGCCCCCCTCTAGCTTTCCCCGACGGCTGATGCTGGGTGGGGTGGTATTTGGACTGGTGCTGGGCGGTTGGGCCTGGTTTGGCCAAGTGCAGGAGGTCAGCCATGCGCGGGGGCGACTGGTGCCCCAAGGCGACCTCTATAAAGTTCAGCCCGTCACCCAGGGCGAGATTGCTAAACTGCGGGTGGTCGAAGGGCAGGCGGTGCAGGTGGGGCAGGTAATTGCCGAGCTGGACAATCGGCTGGCGGCCTCAGATCTGATGCGGCTACAGCAAAGTCTGACGGCCCTGGAGCTGCGGCTGTTTCAAATCCAGGAGCTGATTCAGCGGACCCAGCTCGAAGCCGGGACGCGACGCCAAATTGCGGCGGCCACCCAGCAGGCGCAAATCGCCTCGATTGAACAGGCCCAGGCCCAAACTCGGGCGATCCAAGCTCTGCTGCCCCAGCTCCAAACTGAACAGGCGGCCTATGCAGCCCGACTGGCTCGCCTACAGCCTTTGGTCAGTGAGGGGGCAATCGCTGAAGATCGGCTGTTTGAAGTCGAGCAGAGCCTGCGGCAACAGCAGCAAACCCTGACCCAGCACCAAGGCGATCTGGAGCAGGCTGAATCGGAGCGGAAACAGCTCCAGGCTGAACTCGTTGAAAAGCAGGCCGAGGCCCAAAAGCTGGATCTGGAAGCACAGCGGCAGGTGCAGCAGCTCAAAATCCAGCAGGCCGATGTCAAGGCCCAGATTGCTGAAACCAAGGTTCAGATCCAGGCTGCCCAAACCCGCATGGGTAATCTATTTCTCTATGCGCCCGTCGCGGGTACAGTCACCTCGCTCAAAATTCACAATCCAGGGGAAGTGGCTCAGCCCGGCCAAACGGTTGCCGAAATCGCCCCAGCGGCGCGTCCGCTGGTTTTGTCGGCCCTACTGCCGACGCGAGAGGCGGGTTTGGTTCGACCGGGGATGACGGCCCAGCTCAAATTTGATGCCTTTCCCTATCAAAACTATGGATTGGTGGCGGGCAAGGTTCTGTCGATCTCACCTGATGTGGAAGTCAACGAACAGCTGGGTGCGGTCTATCAGATCAAGATCCGGCTGGACCGCAGCTCAATTTCCCAAAAGGGGCAAAAGATTTCCCTGAAGGCAGGACAAACGGCCCAGGCCGAAATTGTGGTTCGCAAGCATCGACTGATGGATGTTTTGCTGGAACCGATCCGGCGATTGCAGGGCGATATCACGCTGTAGGCTGCGCTGTCCAATAATCTAGAGTTCCCCTATTGCCTTCAGATACAGGGAGCCGGTATTCCCTGGTTGTTTAAGCTTGACCCGATTTGATCCAGCTCGATGACTGAGACTATCTGTTCAAGAGCATTAGAGCCGGTATGAACCTGGTAGTTGCCTATTTGAGAGGAACGACCCGATGAATTCAAATTTTAATCAACAGGCCGAGAAGTTTATGACGCCCGATCAGTTTGTTCAGGTTGTCGATGCAATTCTGGAAGGCAAATACTCATGGGCCTGTGTATTGATTCTGCGCTTTGCAGGCTATAATCCGCTGCACTATATCCCCTACCGTACCTACAATCGATTAATGAAGGATCACAGTCAACATCATCGGATTCGACTAGGAGCCTGTGCTGCCGAGCGATTTTCTGGCACTGCCGATGCCAGCACTATTCCCGACGATGCCTTTAAGAGCAGCAGGATTCGAGATCTCAGCTATCTAGAGCCAATAGGGCAAGCAGAAATCAGCGGCGGTCAACGGCCCTCCTCACCGCCCTGCCTGATCCTGAGTACGCTGAATTCCCTTTTCCAGCAACGTTAAAAACCTGCCAATTTGGCAGCAAGCTTTCTCCAGGATTCGCTATCGTATCAGCAGCCAGGTAGGTTGATGCAATGATTTATAGAATAGCCTTCATGCCCTCACTCCAGCTTTAGTTTGAGCAAACCTACCCGTAACGTTTCTGACTCTCGTAATGTCAGGGGCTCTGCCCCACATCCATCGTTGTGTACTTCACTTACCTGAAGGCTATATACCCTCTCAAGTGCAACTTCAGAAATTATGATTATCCAGAATTTAGAACATCTTGAAGTACTGAATTCAGCTGCTTGTAGTATGCCTATTCAGGGGGGCGGTAGATCGCTTTTGCTCAGCCTCCGCAACGGGATTCTGCAACTGAGGCTGAATGGTAAAGACCTGCTCAAGACTACACTTGTGGATCAGCCGTCTGATTTACAGGTATCTGTGCAAACAGGTAATGGCCAGAGCCTCTACCAGATTAGTCTGATTGATGGTTCCATTGACAGCTCAATTGCCAGTGTGATTAGCAGCACGAGCAGTGGAGTCAGTGGCTGGAGGTTTTCCCACCAGGGGATTTCTGCTGTGGCGTCAAGCTCGATCAGCGTTTCGTCAAACGGCTAGCAAAGAGTCAGCAGGTAGGATCAACGCAGCACAGGTGTAGGGCAAAATGATTATCTCTGATTTAGACTATTTGGATTCTGTTTCGACGACCAGCTCATCCACAAATTCATCTAGCTGTAGCGGTGGAGCTGGAGCCTATGTTGGGGTCTGGGGCTGGGCTCTGGGAGACTACACCAAAGCCTGGGCTGATACAAGAACCTATTCCAGAGTTCTCCCGAACGGCAGCTCGATTGCTTTTGGATTCGGGATCGTCGGTGTATTTGCGTTCACACCAGCCCCAAAATCTTGAGTTAGACCAATCTTGATTCCGCAAATTCTATTTTATGATGGTGCGCTGCGAGGCGCACTTTTTAATAGAGTGTCTTTTGATATATGACTCAGCGAATTTCAGCGTGATTTCAAAAATACTCTATAAATATGCCAAACTGGCAACAACGACTCCCACTAAATATTTATGCTATACCTAGCAGCCTAAACAAAGCTGCGCTCAGAAACCTCAAACTTCAAGGACAACACCAATGATTATCTCCAATTTGAACCACCTGGAAACAGTTTCTACCAGCACTGCTATCGCAGGCGGTACTGGACCGACCTACTTTCAATATGATTTGGTGAAAATTGACTTCAACTCTCAGAACAGCTTTGCTACCAACGTCAACTCGCCCAAAACTTTCAGCAACAGCGCTTCAGCGGGTGCCAAGGGTGATGCGATCAACCCCTATAACATCCCCTCCTACTCGTTCACCAAGGCAGATACATTAGCCGTCACCCAGCTCGGCGGCGGCTCCTTCTCGGCCAGCACCTCTGTGGCGGTGATCAACCCGATTCCTTTCTACTAAGGATTTGGGGTCTGCTTGTCTTGGTCAAAAGCCTCAACTGTTAGCCCACAGGCTACGGCAATCCTTTCTCAGGCTTGAACGGGGTGCAAAGTGAAATCTGGTCTAGGGGTTTGCCCCAGCCTCTGCTTCACAATCTGCCTTCAATCTACCTGCCTTACAACCTGCCTCACAACCTATTTGTGAACGTTGGAACGCTGGATTGTCTGAGTTGATCAAGACATCTGCTCAAGACATCTGCACTGAAAGCTCTGCTTACTTGGGCTTTCAGTGCTTTTGCTTCCCACCTCAATTGAGAGCGATTGATTGAGAGCGACTGGTGGAATCGCCTGGTGGGATCGATTGGGGTGCCACTTCATCTAGAGTAGAGTAAACCATGCATATAGCACTACAGGCTCAGCTTAAGACAGCAGGGGATGGAAAACCTCCAGCTACGGGTCTCGCCCTACCCCACCCTGGCCAACAAGACGCCAGCTGTGGCTTAGCCATTGAGGACTTGGGCTATCTAGAACCCGCCACAGGAACCGAGCAGATTCTGGCAGGCTCTGTTTGGGTGAATACTTCTACGGCGGCTGGTGCGAACTTCAGTAACGCTAACGCTGCTGCCCTGGCGCTGGGTTCCAGTACCAGCACCAACACCCAGACCCTGGCCCAGATCCAGACCTACGGCAATTTGTCCTTTGGTCGAGCTGAGGCGACTGCCAGCGCTTCGGCCCAAACCGGCTACAGCAGCCAGCGGGCCTGGTCTAGCAGCACTTCCCTATCCTTCTCTAGCAACTCGGGCTGAAATACCTGAGGCTATTTAAAGGGCGGGATTTAAAAAACAGCGAGGTGAGTTCTGTGAGCATACTGCTGGAACCAGAAGCGATTGTGGAGTTCTTGAAGCGAGAAGTTCAAATTAAAGAAGTTTGTCAAAAAATTTTATGTAAACGGCTAATCGCTAGAGCCGCCCACAGGCGGGGAATTTCAGTTTCACCTGAAGAGGTTCAGCGAGAGGCTGACCGCCAACGCTATTACAATCGCCTGGAGAGCGCCGCAGATACATTGAACTGGCTAGAAGACCAGCTCATTACCCCAGCCGACTGGGAAGCTGGGATTCAGGAAAAGCTGCTGACGCAAAAGCTAGCAGAGGCATTATTCACCAGCGAAGTCAGCAAATATTTCGTCGAGCATCGTCCCGACTTTGAGCAGATCTTGCTCTACAAAATTATCGTGCCCTACGAGCAGTTGGCCCAAGAGCTCTTTTATCAAATCGAAGAAAATGAGCTGAGTTTTTATGAGGCCGCCCATCTCTACGAAATCGACCAGCAACGGCGGCGGCAATGTGGCTATGAGGGCAATCTCTACCGGTGGCATCTGCATCCTGAGCTAGCGGCTACGGTCTGTGGAGCAAGACCTGGAGAAGTCATCGGCCCCTGAAAAATCGAGCAGGGCTACATGCTGCTGATGGTGGAAGAGTTTATATCGGCTGAGCTGACCCCGGAAATTCGTCAGGAAATTATCCAGCGGCTGTTTCGAGAATGGCTAGAGAGCGAGCTGAATTATTTGATCTATGCCGATCAGCCGCAGGATTGGTCAGATCCCCAGATATCACCTTGATTAAGTTCTAGAGATCTGCCAGAGTCCGGTCGATCCACTGCTGGTTGAAGATAATCTGGTAGATGCGGTTATGCACTTTTAGAACGTCCTGGTGTTTGATGATCAGCCCTGACAAAAGTAGTTCGAGCTGTTCAGGGCTTTCTGCCACCGGAATTTCTGCCTGTAAGACGCGCTGGTAGAGGGCCAAAAGCTGAGCCGCCTTTTCCCGGTCTTTGAGAATTCGGTCGCGAATCGTGCGGAGATGCTCGGGCTCGTCGTTGAACTCCCAGTTTTCGATAATTTGGCTGCGCACCAGGGTTTCAATCCATTCGGCCTCGGCGTTGGGCGGAATCTGATCCTGGGCGCTGCGGATCAGCTTGCAGACTTTTTGGGTCAGAAACGGCTGGCCATTAGTCCAGGACAGGACTTCCCGCAGCATGGCTTGAGGGTTCCCCACCCGGTCGGCTAGCCCTTGCAGCAGCGGCTGGGCTTCGTGCAGCTGGAAATCCTTGAGCTGGATCGCCTGACCGATATTGGTAATTGCTCAACTGGGGGTGGTTGACAAGCAGTAGGAAGCAGTTAGAGTAAGCAGATGAGCCAACTTGCCGACTTCAAACAACTTCCCGACCTCAAGCAGATGAGCGAGGCAGATAAAGATGCCTTGATTGTCTTG
>JBJTUI010000237.1:0-7533 GCA_046080625.1 Elainella sp.
TTGCACTCCCACTTCGTATGACATAAGCTACCAGTATCTTTCATTGAAGTCTCCTTGATCCGAACACTCAGATTGTTCGGGTTGAAGAGACTTTTCCTCAGACTCCCGGAACTGTCAAACTGTGGGAGTCCCCCAGCAGAACTGGGGGGTTACCCAGGGTACCCATAAAAAAGGTAGGAACAGTGACAGGATGCTGGGGTGATTCAGATTCACGTCGTTCCTTCTCGGTTCCGGGAGAACCCATCTCAAATGAACCGGCTGGAATCTTCACCATTTCCAGCGTGACACCGTTGCCCAAATCCTCGACAAAGAACTCGGCCTGATGGCTGCGGCGATTGGTTTCCTCGCCCTGGGCATTAACGGTTACAACTTCAAAGCTGAAGATCTGGAGAGCGCCCGAAGACTGAACCACGGGTGACTGGGGCGATTGTGGCTCTGAAGACGGCAGAGGATCGGGTAATTTAGTCTTCGGTAGAATCGCAGCCTCAATGGCTCGAATCTCTTCATCTCGCAGTCCCAACAGGGTTTGGTAATCCTTCAAATCAAGCTGGATGGCTTCACTGAAAGGATAGCCTTCGTCTTCCAGCGTTTCCCGCAGCGTATGCTCATAGTCTCGCAGCTTGCGTTGATATTCGCGTAGAGGCTGCAAGACTTCCGCTTCAATCTGTTCAACCACAGTTGCGGTAATTCCCAGGCTCTCAGCCAAAACATCCAGCGCCCTGCGGGCCGGAATCGAGAAACGGTTTTTGTCGGCCTGAAAGCTGCCCTGCTTTACCTTTTGTTCCACGGCCTTGCGGTATATCAGCGGGTCGTCCTTGGCCGAACGGGCTAAATAAATTTTGCGCTCTTGCTCCTCCAGATAAAGCTGCGGCGTCATGGCGGGTGCAGCAGTCTTCACCTTCTGGCTCACAAAGCTGTGCAGCTCGGCAGCGGAAATCAAACCGTCTCCGTCCAGATCAGCAATTCCCTTTTCCAGCCCTTCCACAAAAAAGTGGGTATAGACTGAGAGGGTCAGATCCTCCTGCTGAAACGAGTATTCCAGGCTATTGGAAGAGGTAAAAATCGCTCGACCTTTGCCGCCCAGATGGGTCGGAATATCGACAGCGCCGTCGTCCTTGACCGTCATGCCTTTGACAAACGCGCCGCTAAAACAGCAGTCCAGCACCAGAACCTGACAGAGCGAGGGCTGCTGATTCAGCTTCTCGTGCAGCAGCGTGGCCGGAATGGCCGTGTAGTCCATGATCTGACCGCGCTGGTCCTTGCGGGTTGAGGGCAGCGAAAAATAGAGTCGGCCCGACTGGTCTTTGAGGCCATGTCCCGAAAAGTAGAACAGCAGCAGATCGTCCTTCTGCCGGTCGGCAAACAGCCAGTAGATCGCCTCCTCAACGTCCTGCTTCTGGGGGTTTGGCAAGACGCGAATCTGATCGGCAGCAAACTCGCTGGAGCGCAGCAGCACCCGCTGCATTGCCTGGCTGTCTTCCGTGGCGCTGGGCAGCGGCTTCAAGTCTGACTCGTCGTATTCGCTCACCCCAATCAGCAGGGCTGCTCTGGTCACGGCTGCGGCTCCCGACGCTGATAGAAGGCTTCCGCCTGTTGCAGCAAATACTCCAGATCCTCGCGGCTGGTGGCTTCGCCGCTAAACTCGCTGCCGTCGGGAGCCTTCACCGTCAGCTTCAGGGCTTTTTTGCCCAGCAGAGCACTGCTGACGCCGATCAGGCTGCGAATGATTTTCGAGTTGTCCACCACCAGCTTCACTGCCCCCAAGACAGCCCCACCCGCCGACTTCGCCCCATCGGGCAGCCGCTCCACCGCGATCGGGTCAGCGCGAACCCCTTCAATCTCCCGAATCTGGGGCAAAAGTTGCTCCACCTCGGCTTGCAGGTCTTCGTCATCCAGATCTGGGGCAGCAAAAGTCAGGATAATATCCACGGGCTAGCTCGGTTCAGGGAAGTGATTCACAAGTATAGATTACAACGATTCTCCTAAGAGCGGCAGCCCTGGGTTAAGCACAGGGGAGATGCTTTCGGGGTAAGCGATCTATCAAGTAATGGCATATCCACTAAACTGCCGTTTGAACGGGGAGTGAAATCCCAGCACAATGTCTGAGGTCGGCACTCCTCGTTCGGCCAAGACTTGAGCGATTGCAGTTTCCGCGCCGTTGTGCTGAATCCAGATTTTGCCATCTTTAATATCAAAATGCAGGATCAGGTTAAAAATCCGCTGCTGGTCTTCCCAGCCAATATAGACAAGCTGGTAATGATCGTGTTCCGTGTCGCAAATAACCTCGGTCTCTACATCATCAGAATAGGCGTAGGGATGGGCATGTTCAGTTAGAGTCTGACGAATTATTTGTCGATATTTCTGAACTTTATCCATTGTTTGACTTCCTCCTTAACTGGATCGTAGATAATTAGGTTCACAGCATGACGCTTGAGCGACTTCTGGATGAAGGGAATCTGGGGCAATCGACCCGTTGTTCAATTGATTTCCAAAATCTATGAAACGGGTGTTACAGCGATTTTCATTTCAGTCAGCTAAAGGAGGGGGTGTGGGGGCGGTGCCAGCAGGGGCTACGCCCCTGCACCCCACTGTTAATCCGTGATTTATTGATCTGAAAGCCGCTGTAAGTGGACTCAAACCGAGATGACTGAATTAGAGAAACAGTTTCAACGTCTACCAGGACTCGAAAAATGGTTCGTCGAAATCCCTGTGAGTAGCGCCTAATGATTGGAGGACTTTTTCCTTGCACTGCTCTTAAACTCTGCATTAGAGGACTGATTCGTTTGTACTCAAGGTCTGGTCATAGCGTCCGCTGGCCCAACCGCCTCGATCGCGGCTTCCAGAGCGATGGCGACGTGACTCCAGTGGGTGCCGCCCTGGCAGAAGACCAGGTAGGGGTGGCGCAGGGGGCCGTCGGCTGAAAACTCGGAGGTGCTGCCGTCGATGAAGGTGCCGCCCGCCATTACCAATTCGCTCTCGTAGCCCGGCATCGCGGCGGGGACGGGGCTGAGGTAGGAGCCGATCGGGGAATGCTGCTGGATGGCGTGGCAAAAGGCGATTACTTTTTCGGGGGAGCCGAGCCGAATCGCCTGGATCACATCGCGGCGGGGAGCTAGCGGCAGGGGATTGACCGGGTAGCCGAGCTGGTCAAAGACGTAGGCGGTGAGGTGATTGCCCTTCATCGCTTCGCCCACCATCTGGGGCGCGAGGAATAAGCCCTGGAACAGCAGCCGGTTCTGGTCAAACGTGGCTCCACCCTCGCTGCCGATTCCCGGAGCCGTCAGCCGACAGGTGGCCGCCTCGACCAGATCGTGCCGTCCCGCCACATAGCCGCCCGCCGTGACAATCGTGCCGCCGGGGTTTTTGATCAGCGAACCGGCGATTAAATCGGCCCCGACAGCAGGCGGTTCCCGGTCTTCGATGAACTCGCCGTAGCAGTTATCTACAAAACAGACGGTGTTGGGGTTTTGTTGCTTCACCAGATGGACGATTTTTTCGATCTCTAGAATCGAGAGGCTGGAGCGCCAGGAATAGCCGCAGGAGCGCTGGATCAGCACCATTCGGGTGGCGGGCTGGACGGCCTGGGCCAGGTTTTGCCAGTCGATTTCGCCAGTAGGGGTGAGGTCGAGCTGGCGGTAGGAGATGCCAAACTCTTTCAGCGAGCCCTGGCCCTCGCCCCGGAGGCCGATTACCTCTTCCAGGGTGTCGTAGGGCGCACCCACCACGGCCAACAGCTCGTCGCCCGGACGCAGGACGCCATAGAGGGCGCTGGCGATTGCGTGGGTGCCCGAGACAAACTGGACCCGCACGGCGGCAGCTTCGGCCCCGACCACCTGGGCAAACACCCGATCCAGAATCTCCCGGCCCAGGTCGTTGTGACCATAGCCCGAGACGCCCGCAAAGTGATGGACGCCGACCTGATGCTGGCGAAACGCGGTCAGCACCCGCCGCAGATTTTTCTTGACCTGAGAGTCAATACCAGAAAAAATCTGAAATAGTGCCTGTTCTGCCTGCTGAATCTGCTCAACGCTGTTGATTTTCACCTGATCTTCCTCACTTGGGAGAGACAACCGCAATTCAGGCAAATCTTAAACTGGAGTAGGTGGGCTTTCCGACCTGAATCGACCGCACTGGAGTGGGCCTCTGGGCCTTGCCTGGGAAACCTCTGGTTCTACAGCGCTGTCTAGGAAGACCCCGCAACCCGGAACGTCTGATTTGCGGAATCTATTGTCGCGCAGATCAGGCTGCACTGTTCAAATTGAGAATCCTGCATGACTATCGCAACTTCTAATAAACCTCCCCACGATTGGGCCGTTGTCATCTTCATGGTGTTGATCCATGCGGCTCTGCCCCTTGCGTTTTTACCGAGCACATTTAGCTGGGCAGGAGTCGGGCTGGCAGTCTTCCTGCACTGGGTAACTGGCGGGTTAGGGATTACCCTCGGGTGGCACCGTCTGCTGACCCATCGCAGCTTTCAAACGCCGAAATGGCTAGAGTACTTTCTGGTTTTCTGCGGTACCCTGGCGCTTCAGGGCGGGCCGATCTGGTGGGTGGGTCTACACCGGCACCATCACCTCTACTCGGATCAAGGCGTGGATCACCACGATTCCAGCAAGGGCTTCTGGTGGAGCCACATGGGTTGGATGATGTATGAAGTCCCGGTCGAGAGCGAAATTCCGCGTTTCACCAAAGACATTGCCGATGACCGGTTCTACCAGTTTCTCGACAAGCATTTCTTTTTGATCCAGGTTGCCTTTGCGGCAGTGCTCTACCTGATTGGCGGCCTGCCCTTCCTGTTCTGGGGCGTGATCGTGCGGCTGGTGCTGGTCTACCACACCACCTGGTTTGTTAACAGCGCTACCCACAAATTTGGCTACCGCACCTACGATTCGGGCGACAAGTCCACCAACTGCTGGTGGGTGGCTCTGCTGGCCTACGGCGAAGGCTGGCACAATAACCACCACACGTTTCAATATTCGGCCCGGCATGGCCTGAAATGGTGGGAAATTGACTTGACCTGGATGATGATTCAGCTGTTGCAGGCTGTGGGACTGGCGACCAAGGTGAAGCTGGTGGAAGAATCGGCTATGGCAGGTAAGTCCTGACCTCCCGCACGCGATAAACTTGCGCCTGTCGCAGGGAGTTGACCCAGAACCGATCCGGAGTCCGACGCGGCAACCACTAAACTCACCCATTCAATCGATTTTTTGTAGCCCATCTTTCGCTAGGATGGGCTTTGCTTTTAAATCAGCTGTACCTCGGCGGGCTGGCGACTAGGGACGGTCCACAAACCTCCTGCCCCTACGGAACTTTTTTGCTGGGGCAACAGTCAATCAGTCACGCAATCCGTCGCGGTCTTTGACATGCGAAGCGCTCAAGGACTGGATTCGCACTGAATTTGCATCGACGCTTCGCGACTTGATTTTTGCTGATTTACTCGGCTCTACGTGAGAAATTTGAGAACGCTATGAAAAAATCGTCCCAGACCCCGCTGCGGTTCAACTCTGTGCATGCAGCGGGTCGCTGCTCTATTCAAGTTTGGCTAACGGTGGGGGTGATTGCGGGTTTACTCTCTACTGTGGTGGGCTGCACCTCCCAGCAGATCCAGCAGCCCAAGGCCGAACAGTCTGCTACTGAACAGCCCGCAGCTCAACAGCCCGTTGCCCAACAGCCCACTGATACATCCCCAGAGGCTAGCCCCGAGGCGGCGGCAGGCAGCTCCCGCACCCTGGAGAATGTGCAGCTGACGGCTGGCTCTGACCCGCTGGCCATAGTTTTAGCGACCCGCCAGCCCAACACTGAAGCCAAAGGTACCGAGCAAATCCGGTTGTCCTACCCGGCAGCCGACAAGGCCGTGGTGGTCGTGACTAAAACGGGCCTGCCCGACGATTCGGTTGCGGCAATTCGGACGCGCTACGAGTTTGCTCCGGTGGCCAGCAGCACGGGTGCAACCCAATGGCAGCTCACCCAGGCCACCGAACAGAACAAATGCCGGGACAACCGGGGGCCGCAGGACTGGAGCGGCGAGCTGTGTAAGTAGGTAAATGGGTTTGGGGGCGCAGCCCCCAGCAGATCCTAATTCCCAGATCCTAATTTCTAGGAGGATTAGCCGGTTTTTTCTCCTGGGAGTACACTATTGGTGTTTGTTGTGGTACAACCGTTCTAGATTGATCTACTGGACTGTTCCCCTCCCGGCAACCGGAGCCAGCAAGGCGAGATATGGAGATCCTCTCGGTTACGCTCAAAAACTTCAAATCCCACAGCGACCGCCAGTTTACCTTTCAGCCCGGAACCAACGCGATCTGCGGGGAAAATGGAGCCGGTAAAACCAGCATTCTGGAGGCGATCGCCTGGGTATTGTTCAACCACCGGGGCGCTTACAAAACTGAGGATCTGGTGCGCAACGGTTCGGGCAGCGCCCAGGCGATTGTGGTGTTTATCTCGAATCGGGATGGCCGCACCTACGAAGTCCAGCGCTGTACGGCTAAGGGCTACAGCATTTACGACCCCCAACTCGGTATCAAGCTCGACTACCGCCACATCGAAGACGAGATTATGCCCTGGCTGAGGCAGCAGTTTGGCGTTGCGCCGGGAACCGATCTGGCCCGCCTGTTTGCCAACACGATTGGCGTTCCCCAGGGCACCTTCACCGCCGATTTTTTGCAGGCTCCTGACAAACGCAAGCAGATTTTTGACTCGATCCTCAAGGTTGAGGAATACCGCCAGACCAACCAGCAGCTGCTGGGCCTGGAAAAATACAGCAAGGCCAAGGTAGATCATTTGGCCCAAACCCTGAGCCAGTACGAAGAAACCCTGCGCGACCAGCCCCTGCTCCAGACCCGCCACCAGAGCCTGAGTCAGGAAATTGTTGAGGCAGAAGCAACGCTGCACCAGCTTCAGGCCCAGCTCAGCCGTTTGCAGACCGAAAAAGCAGCCCTGGAAGCCCAGGCCCAGCAGCTGCAAGCTCTCACCCTACAATTGGGCCAGACTACGGCCCAGCTCACGGCCAACCAGCAGACCCTACAGCATTTACAGCAGGCGGTCGAGCAGTCCCAGCAGGCGGTGCAGTTTTGTCTGGCCAACCGCGACAGCTATCAGGGCTATCTCCAGGCCGAGGCCCGGCTGGCAGAGCTAGACCAGCAGACCAAACAGCGACAGCAGCTCTGGCGGCAGCGCGAAACCCAGCGGCAGCAGTTCATGCAGCAACAGCAGCAGCTCACCCGCCTCAGCCTCCAGCTCGAGGGCTTGGCCCAGGCCCAGGCCGACCTGGAAACCCTGCGGCCCCTGATTGCCCAGCAGGAGAGCTACGAGCAGCAGCAGACCCAAATCAATCACCAGCTTGCCCAGCTTCAGGGCTGGAAGCGAGAGCAGCAGAGCCTGACTCGACAGCTAGATAAACTGCGGCTCCAGCGCGACCAGCTGCTGCAAACAATCCAGCAAAGCCAGGCGCAGCAATCGGTGTCGCAAATTCCGGTGCTAGAGCAAAAGCGACAGCGGCTCCAGGAACAGCTGAGTCGAATCGAGGCTGCTAAA
>JBJTUI010000238.1:0-20134 GCA_046080625.1 Elainella sp.
GCCCCTGTGCCCCTCAAAACTCAACTGTCCTAGTTGGGTCATGGTTCTGCTGACTCAAGGACTGCTGCTCTGTAGTTTAAGGGTTTGCCTGATTGCTCAAGGTTCCGTGAAACTGTTAGCTCCTGAATCAATCTACGAGACGTCGCTCCTTGGAGCGGCGTTTTTGTTGGGAGATGGGCTGCGGGCAAATTGTATAATGATGTCTTAAACCTTTGGGTCACGCTATTCGCCCTTTCAGCTTATGCAAACCCGCGACTCGCGCAGCGATCTGAGTCAAGTTGCTGCCCCAAATTCTGCTATTGGTCGAGAAATGGCGCGTTCTGCCTCGGTACAACGCACCACTGGAGAAACCGACGTGCGCGTTAGCCTGAACCTGGACGGCCAGGGCAGCTGCATTGCCCAGACGGGAGTGCCGTTTCTGGATCACATGCTCAACCAAATTTCCTCCCACGGTCTGGTCGATCTAGAAATCTACGCCAAGGGTGATATTGAGATCGACGATCACCATACCAACGAAGATGTAGGGATTACGCTGGGGCAAGCCCTCTTCCAAGCCCTGGGCGACCGCAAGGGAATCGTGCGGTTTGGGCATTTTGTCGCGCCGCTGGATGAGGCGCTGGTGCAGGTGTCGCTCGATTTTTCCGGGCGGCCCCACCTCAGCTATGGCCTTGAGATTCCCACCCAGCGGGTTGGCACCTACGACACGCAGCTGGTGCGCGAGTTTTTTGTGGCGGTCGTGAACCACGCTCAGCTAACGCTGCACATCCGGCAACTAGACGGCATCAACTCACACCACATCATTGAAGCTACCTTCAAAGCCTTTGCCCGCGCCCTGCGCATGGCCGTCGAAATTGACCCACGCCGCGCTGGCCTGATTCCCAGCTCAAAGGGCGTCCTGTAGCCAAAACTGGCCATCAGCTCTTTGAAAAAAAGTTCTTTGGAAAAAAAGAGGATGCGCGGGGCACCCTCATCATCAATCTAAGGCTGAGACTTTAACGGAATTGCAGTCAATCGGAACGGTAGCCGCTCGGACGCCCTAGACCAGGAAATTGCGGGAAGTTACCTGATCGGGAGCGACGCCTGCCAGTCGGACCAGATCGACAAAGCCCTGGGGTGCATTGCCGTTGGCATCTACCCGCACAATCGTGTCACTGCCCGCAGAGGCCAGCCGAACATAGCGGTTAAACCGGGGTGTGCGGGTATAGTCGCCTCCCGCGAAGACACGGCGCAGATCGATCCGGTCGATCCGCTCGAAGTCCAGAATTGTATCCAGACCGTGGCGAGCATTGCGGTAGACAAAACGGTCGCGGTTGCCGCCGCCATTCAGCGTATCGGCCCCACCGCCGCCGATCAATGTGTCAAAGTTGCGACCGCCAGACAGGAAGTCGGCCTGACTGCCGCCTTTGAGGTTGTCGTTGCCGCGCCGACCAAACAGCTCATCGATACCGCCGCGACCGAGCAGCTGATCTCTCTGCAAGCCGCCGTTCAAAATATCGAAGCCGTTACCACCATCGACCCGGTCGTTATTTTGAGCACCGTTTAGGTTATCGTCTCCGGCGTTGCCCTGAACTCGGTCTTGTCCGCGTCCAGCATTGATCACATCAATATTGCCGCCGCCCTTCAGGAAGTCATCTCCGCGTCCGCCCGTGAGTTGGTCATTGCCAGCCCCACCGTTCATGCTGTCGCGACCCAGACCGCCGAACAGCCGGTCAGCTCCTCTGCCGCCTGCCACCCGGTCACTGCTCTGTTGACCCAGCAGCGTATCGACATCGTTGCCGCCCAGCAGCCGGTCGCGACCTCTGCCGCCCGCTAGCCGGTCGTCGCAGTTGCGGCCTTCCAGAGTGTCGTTACCATTGCGGCCCGTCAGCCTGTCGTTGCCTACACCGCCAATCAGGCGCGAATTGGCATTACTCTGGGCCCGGAGGTTGCGTCCTGGACCACAGTCGCCAGTTGGGCCGGGCGTCAGCAGTCGCGACAGGGTAATGGTGCGCGGATCGGAGAGGGCTCCATCATCGTCGATGGCTGCGTAGGTAAAGCTGGTGTTGGAGAACCCGGCAGCCGGACGGAAGAAGATCTGGTTAATTTGGGCAGGTGTCACTCGCTGGCCTAAGGCGATTGGTCGGCCTTCCTCGGTCGGATCGCCAATAAACAGCGAACCCTGGGAAGCGGGCGGAATTGCGGTAATCACATAGCCGCTCACCGTGCCGTCCGGATCTCTGCCATTCAAGCCGGGAATTTGGACGGGGTCATTGGTGGAAACCTGGGTTGTAGAGTCGCCTGGCAGCGTCGGCGGCTGGTTGTTGCTACGGTTCAGCGTCACTGTAGCTGGAGTAGCATCTACTGCGCCCAGGTTATCAATCGGGGAAAAGGTGAACGAGCTACCCGTAAAGTTGGCTGACGGTTGGAAAACCAGAAGCCCCACCTGGGCCGGAGTCAAGACCTGGCCTGCGGTCACAGGCGTTGTGCCTAGAAACAGCGTGCCTTGACCTGCGGGTGGCAGCGTCACAATCGTGAAGGCTGCAACTGAGCCATCGGGGTCGGTGGCGGGCAGGTTGTTGATCGCCGAAGGGCTACCCGGCGTGACGTTGACCGTCGTATTGGTGCCACTGGGAGCCTGGTTGGCGCTGGGGGTGAGTGTTACGGTTCCTGGCGTCTGGGCCGTGTCGGCATCGGTATCGGTAGCAGTGTAGACAAAGGTACTGCCCGTAAAGCCCGGTACCGCTTGGAAGAAAATCTGGGGCAGTTGAGCGGGCGTGATCGTCTGGCCAGCGGCAATTGGTGTTCCACCCGCCAAGGGATTACCCAAAAACAGCGTGCCTTGGGCAGCAGGCGGAACGGTGATGATCGTGAAAGAGGCAATGCTGGTTTCGGCGTCGGTTCCTGACAGGCCCGTGAGGTTCACAATCGAGTTGGGCGTGACTGAAACGCTGGTATCGGTCACCGTGGGCGGTGTCGAAAATGTGGAAATCGTCAGGTTGCGAACTTCGTGAATGTTGGTCGCATTCCCGGTCGAGCTAGCGAAGCCGAATTTGAATGTAGCGGGAATGCCGCCGGGGTTGACCGTGTTGACGTTCAGACCATTCAGCGTGGGTGGTACTTCACCTGCATCTAAGTAGTCACCATCTCCATTCAGGTCAACCCGCACCCCCAGAACGCCCGTGGGTGAAATGTCAAGTCGGGCTCGTCGCAGGGCCGCAGTTCGACTAGTAGCAGCGGCGTTGTCGATTCCGCCTGGGAGTGTCCCCGAACCTGCAATAAAGTCGTAGCCCGTCAAACCGCTTGCCCCGACCCGCCCTCGCAGCGAAACCGAGTCGGGTACAGGATCAGTGCTGCCAGCTGGGCCGCTCCGCTGAATTCCCCCGCTCGAAAAATCGCGCTGGTTCGAGAAGTTACCAAACTCATCCAGGCCAATGCCCAGGTAGCCACCCTCGATCCCCGTGATTCCGTCCACGATCTTCTGAGCATAGCCCAGTGAACCACCAAATGCCCCGGCTGTAACGGCTGTTGTGGCTCCGTCAATTAGAAAGAAGCTGATACCGTCTCCACCGGAAGCAGTGCCTAGACCTGTACCGTCATAGGCGAAAAAGTCAAATTCAATGCTAATCCCGGCATTGGAGGCAAAGGGCGTGTTGTAAATGACAAAGGCCGACTGGTTGTTGGCATTGTTGGTCAGCCGCAGCGTCCCTGCTCCAGCCGGGTCAATTGGCGAAGCGCTGCCGGGCAGGCCACCCGGAGGGGCAGTCACGTTAGGACTGGCGGTCAAGAAGGGTTGAGCTGACGCTCCGCCCTGGCCAAACAGCCAGGTGCCTGTGACCGTGTTGCCCGTAAATGTCTCATTTAGAATTACGGGCAGCGTGTGGGGATAGGTGGCCAAGCGCTCTGGCGAGAGGGCTGTGCCCCGTCCCTGACCAATCACCACATCTAGAACTGAGCCACCGCCCAACTCGGTTCGGCCAATTTTGGTGGTAGCGGCGGCGATGGCGGCTCCGGTCAGGCGATGCAGCTGCTGCAAAAATGCTTCACCCGGACCCGCCGCAACCTGACAGCCGTAGATGAAGATCGAAGCTCGTTCAGCCAGCGCTTTAGCCCAGCCTCGCACTGCTTCAGCCGATTGAATTAGGCTTTCCAGATTGAGCAGGGTGGAACCAATCTGAAGGGTGCCGGGACCACCGTGGGACAGAATGTGCAGGCTTTCCAGTTCCTGGCGCTCTGCGAGCAGGGCCGTAATTTGGTCGATACCATCTTGATTTGGATACAGTCGCACGACCTCGTACCCCAGGTCGGCACCGTCCATGAAGTGTTGATAATCGGCAACAGCGGCGTCAATCAACAGCAAGGACGGAGTTTTAGAGAAGATCATAGTCATGGCTATCAGTTATGGGGACATCATTCCAACTCATGTGCTCAAACAAAGGAACTCCGAATCAGGCTATGGGGAATTTGAGGCCGCTTTGACATTTTGGGGGCGTGAGTGCGACCCAGCGATTGGCTATCCTTAACCAGCATCCGGACCTAAATCAGCACCACTCAGTACATAACCAGAGCGCGAACGAGAAACTGTCAAGCCAGAATTCCCAACCCAGAAAGATCGAGCCAGCCCCGGCAATGCCGCAGGGAATCATCAACCTCAGCAATTCTTCTGCTGGAAGAGTCCGCAGAAAATTCATAAAATCCTCTGCTCACAAATAAAAATTCTAGGCGATCCTGGCGGAAATGCGCCGCTCACTTCGGTAATCACTTGTGAAAGGGTGGCGAGGCTGAATTTTCAGAAAATACTCGAAAATTTTTCTGTGAGACTCAATCTCTTTAAAAATTCAAGATTCTCGACGAGTCTGAGACCAGCAGTTCGATGCATCCGCTTGACCAGTTCTAGGGCAGCTTCAGAATCAGAGATGCCAGACTCAGGTAGATGAGAACGCCCAGTACATCCACTGCGGTCGTGATAAACGGAGCCGACATTAGGGCCGGGTCGAGCTTAAGGCTTTGAAAAATCAGCGGCAGAGCTGAACCAGCAATCGAGGCCAGCGTCGAAATCGCCACTAAACTGACTCCAACCGCTGTCGCCACGGCCCAGCTGCCCTGGAGAAAATAGGCCCAGACCCAAACCACCGTACCCAGCATTGCCCCCAGCAAAATTCCCGCCAGCGCCTCACGACCAATGATCCGAGCGGCACTCAGGTTCGCCACTTCCTCGGTGTTGAGCCCGCGAATCACAACGGTAGAAGACTGGGCACCCACATTGCCACCCGTGCCAATCAGCAGCGGGATAAAGGCCGCTAGGGCCACGACCTGCTGCAAAATCTCCTGCTGACTGCGAATCACAGCAGATGTGCCCGTATTGGTAATCAGCAGCACCAGCAGCCACAGCACTCGGCGGCGAGCAATGGTGAACAGGCCGGTTTGGAAATAGCCATCGCCACCCGACTGTACGCCGCCCAGAGCATAGATATCACGGGTTGCTTCCTGTTCCAGCACGTCGAGCACGTCGTCTACTGTGACAATTCCGACCAGACGGCACTCCAGGTCTACCACAGGCAGAGCCAAAAAGTCATAGCGCTGAATCAGCTTAGCCACCTCTTCCTGGCGAGTATTGGTCTGGCTATAGATCACCTGGCGCACCATGATGTCGGCAATGGTTTGCTCGGGTTGGGCCACCACCAGGCCGCGCAGGGAAAGAACTCCGGTTAAAGCATGCAGCGGGTCGGTGACGTAGAGGTAGTAGATCGTTTCGCTATCGTTGGCCAAGCGCCGGATTTGCTCTAGGGCCTGACTGACCGTCCAGTCTTCCTGTAGGGCGATAAATTCTGGCGTCATGATGTGGCCAGCTGTCCCTGTCTGGTAGCCCAACAGCAGCGCCGTGGCCTGGCGTTCTTCGGGGCTAAGCTCGCTCAAAAGGCGGTTGACCAGGGGAGCAGGCAGTTCGTCAAACAGCCGCACCCGGTCGTCGGGCGACATCTGTTCCACTACCTCCAGCAAATCTGGCCCCTTCAGTTCTTCGAGCAGGGATTGCTGGACCGATTTATTTAAATATTCATAGATTGCGATTGACTCCGCCTTGGGTAACAGGCGAAACGCCAAGGCCTGCAAGGGTTTGGGAATATCCCGCAGCACTGCCGCTACATCAGCAGGTTGGGCTGGTGTCAGGAGACGCTTAGCTGCCTCCAAATCATTCTGCTCAAGGCAGCTTTTGAGCCGGAGACACCAGGTTTCCAGAATTTTTCGGGAAGCCACAGCACTGTCACTGCGTTCCTGACTGTGCTCCTGGCCCCCTTCATTGGATTTCTGGTCTGACTCAACGCTCAGCTTATCGTCCAACGATTTGCCCAATTGTTCTCAGCCGCGAGTAGTGGTCAGCAAGCCTGAAACAATCATCACGACTCAACGCTGGGGATACGCTCGGCTGGGGTGCGCTTCCGCAACCAAAACTCTTTTCCAGAGAGCTTTCACCAACATATGCCATCAGGATTGCTGCAGACGCTTGGGTTAGGCAGCTGAACTCTCAAGCTGGGCTTTCAAATAGATGCAGAAACGTGATTTCCAGCTCTTTAGAACTAGCCTTGAGAACTAGCCCTGCCACAAGCTGCAAGTACTGTAGCCGGAATTGGCAGGACAATTACAATCGCGAAATTAAATCTTCATTATTAGCGTAGAGGATTGACAGGTGAGAACGGGGTGCGAGGCAACCTCTACAAGAGAGTTCTACCCCGCACCCCGTTCAAATTTCAGATAGAGATTGCTGGATGAGGGACAGGGCATGAGCAAACGCCCTCGCCTGCCCCTCCAGATTTACCTAGCCATTCATCTAGCCGCAGCGGCCAATTCCGACATAGCGGAAGCCAGCCGCCTCCAGGGCTTCCTGATCCAGGAAGTTGCGACCGTCGATCATCACCGGGTTGACCATGAGGCTGGCCATTTTGCGGTAGTCGAGGGTGCGGAACTGTTTCCAGTCGGTCACGAGCACCAGCGCGTCGCAGCCGTCGGCCAAGCGCTCTGCGTCGGTCTCCACGATCACGTTGGACAGGCCATGGCGCATCCCGCTCTGGGCCACCAGTGGGTCAAACGCCTTGACTTTGGTGCCCAAGCGATGCAGTTGCTCAATCAGATCAAGCGCGGGCGCGTCGCGCATGTCGTCGGTATCGGGCTTGAAGGTCAGACCCAGCAGACCCACGGTTTTGCCCTTCAGAATCTTCAGCACCTGCTGCAGCTTCTCCATCGCAATCATCCGCTGCCGCTGGTTAACCGTGACGGCGGCCTTCAGGAGCTGCGCTTCATAGCCATAGTCGTCAGCAGTGTGGATCAGGGCCGAGACATCTTTGGGAAAACAGGAACCACCCCAGCCGATGCCAGCCTGCAAAAACTTGCTGCCAATCCGCGAATCTAGACCAATACCTTTGGCCACCTGGGTGACGTCGGCTCCCACCCGGTCGCAGATGTTGGCGACTTCGTTGATAAAGCTGATCTTGGTAGCCAGGAAGGCGTTCGAGGCATATTTGACCATCTCAGCCGAGCTTAGGTCGGTGACAACCACAGGGACAGTCGGCATGGATTTGTCTTCGGCAAACTCACGCGACACAATCGGCGCATAGAGCTCTTTCATCATCGAGATCGCCCGCTGGCTATTGCTGCCCAACACGATCCGGTCGGGGTTGAAGGTGTCATAGACCGCGCAGCCTTCCCGCAGAAATTCCGGGTTGCTGACCACGTCAAAATCCACCTGAATTTCAGTAGTGGTGCTGCCGCCCGCCGAAACCAATGCCTGCTGCCGTTCGGCCACGCCGTCGAGGACCAGCATCCGCACCCAATCGCCTGAGCCAATCGGCACTGTGGATTTGTTGACGATCACCTTGTAGCCGCCGTTCAGGTGGGCACCGATGCCGCGAGCCACGGCTTCCACATAGCGAGTGTCGCTCTCACCCGTGGGCAGAGGCGGCGTTCCTACAGCAATGAACAGAACTTCACCATGGTTCACGCCTGCCGCCAGATCGGTGGTGAACTCAATCCGGCCTGCTTCAATCACGCCTTTCATCAGTTCCGACAGCCCCGGTTCAAAAATCGGAGACTGGCCAGATTGCATCAGCTTCACTTTCTCTTCGTTATTGTCAACGCAAATGACGTGATGGCCGATGTGTGACAAACAAACACCTGTCACCAGACCAACGTAACCCGTACCGATGACACAAACACGCATAGGAATAAAGTCCTCAACAACATCAAAAAGTGAATGAAACGATATCAGGCGCGATGGGAGAGGGTTGAACACCACCACAGGAACACAGAAAGGAAATCCTATTCAGGATTTGACTTCTCCGGCTCCTGATATCTAGGTGAAAGAATTGGGGTTGGGCCGCTCGAGCGTGCTGCCGTCTGATCTCTAGACTTCAGGCCGCAATGGCTGTAGTCAGGAGTTTGACTGGCTAAACGCTCTGCTTGGCCAAGCTGTCTGCGGTGGTTTCCGTCATGCGGGCTCGAAAATCTTCGACCGTCAGTTTCAACCCTTCTTGCAGTGGCACGGTGGGCTGCCAGTTCAACCAGGTTCGCGCTTTCGTGATATCGGGCTTACGCCGACGGGGGTCGTCTTGGGGCAGAGGCCGGTAGTCAATCTCTAGGCTGGGGTTCACCATGGTTTGAACGGCCTGAGCAAGCTGCAAAATCGTGTACTCGTCCGGGTTACCCAGGTTAACGGGGCCGATTTGGTCGCCGTTCATCAGTCGCATCAGCCCTTCCACCAGGTCAGACACAAAGCAGAAGCTGCGCGTCTGTGAACCATCGCCGTAAACCGTGAGGGCATTCCCCCGCAGGGCCTGCACCACAAAGTTGCTGACCACCCGCCCATCGTTTTCCAGCATTCGCGGGCCGTAGGTATTGAAAATCCGCGCTACGCGAATCTCAACATCGTTTTGGCGGTGGTAGTCAAACGCCAGGGTTTCTGCCACCCGCTTGCCCTCGTCGTAGCAGCTGCGAATCCCGATGGGATTGACGTTGCCGCGATAGTCTTCGGTTTGCGGATGGATCTCCGGGTCACCGTAGACTTCTGAGGTAGAAGCCAGCAGAAACCGGGCCTTGACCCGCTTGGCCAGCCCCAGCATGTTCAGTGTACCCATGACGTTGGTCTT
This sequence comes from Elainella sp., assembly GCA_046080625.1. GTDB lineage: Bacteria > Cyanobacteriota > Cyanobacteriia > Elainellales > Elainellaceae > Elainella. Next base: position 9,114 of record JBJTUI010000238.1, read on the forward strand.
GATCGTCTTGACGGGATTGTACTGATAGTGGACCGGGGAGGCCGGACAGGCCAGGTGGTAGATTTGATCAGCCTCTAGCCGAATTGGTTCGGTGATGTCGTGGCGAATCAGCTCAAAGTAGGGATTGCCCATCCACTTCAGCAGATTGCGCTTGTGGCCTGTGTAGAAGTTATCCAAACAGATCACTTCATGACCCTGTTCCATTAACCGATCGATCAAGTGAGAGCCGATAAAGCCCGCACCACCTGTGACTAAAATTCGCATAATTTGAGGCTCTATACTGAGTTGTTGCCCACAGCAGCAGACTTTTCACCTAGAGTTCCCTGGTCTTTGGGGTTCTCGACATGCCGTAAAGGCCAGCCGTCGCCGCAAGGCCAAGGTCTGAAGGTCAAATTAGGTCAAATGTGCCAGCAAAGCTTAAATAATTTTGAGCTTCCAGGCCAATCTGTCTGATCTGTGCTGTGATAAATTGCCACAGCAAAATACCAGAGATTTTTTTGCTGTCCAGTGATCGATCTTCAAGATTTACACAATCTTTACTCCCTGAGAAGCGGGAGGGGCTTGAAAAATCTGGTAACTATGCTTCTATGCCCATTCTGCCTGAGCTAGGCCGTGCTGAATTGAGTTTTGGGTGGATTCTTACTGCGGTTCTACTAAACTACGGTATTTGTGAAAATTAGACAAAGAAAAGACGCCCTATCCGGACGCCTGTTCTGACTTAAAAGTTTTGAATTGAGCATTGGCTCGAATATTGCCTGGGCCTCGTGAAGCCATAGCTTGTCTGAGCTCAGCCTTTAGCCTGGATCAATTGGCCACTTCGGCCATTTCGATCACGCGGCCATCCAGGTCTTTCACGAGAAAGTTGAGGGGCCGTTCCCGACGGATTTTGTAGCGCACGCCGTAGGTCTGTACTCGCATCAGCAGCTGTTCGAGGCAGTCGTGGTCGAAGCAAACGTGGCGCTGGCGGTCTTTCTGGCCCAAGCTGGCCCCGGAGATCACATGCAGCTGTGTGTTCTTCTTGAGCTGGTACCACAGTCCTTCCGAGGTTTGGTAGCTGTGGGTCGCAGGGCGGCCCAACGTCGCCGTTGAGGCAAACATGGGGTCAAGACTGGCTGTGCTCAGAGTCTGCTCGTAATTGTAGTAGTAGTGTAGGGGCACGTCAGCGACCGGCAAACCCAGCAGCCCTTCATAGAACTGGCGGGCCAGTTCCAGATCCGACACCATCACGGTATGGACTTTGGGCGCACTGGTCAAAAACATCCACATGGCTCCGGCGTAGGCCACGAGCAGCATCACCATGATGCCTTGGGTGGAAAGCAAGCTGTCGAGCGCAGGCAACAGGGCCGCCAAGACGGGAGCGGGAACGAGCAAGCCTGAAATGACCATAGCTGAAATGAGCATGAATGCTGAGTTTGCAAAAGTTAAAGAGCGCTGTTTAGAGTCGAGCCAAAATCGATCCGACTAGAAGCAGCCAGATTGATGTGAGATTACAAAGCCCCTCTGGATTTGTCAATTCCCGATCCGGCGACTTTTTTCCACAGCTTTTTCCCAGTCTATCAAGCCCGATTGGGCGACGTCTATTTGGCTGGGCTGTCTAACCAGGGTGAACTGAATTAACCGGGGTATGAAACGCACCCAAAGCCAGGATAGCAATGGATGATGGGCGGCTGTGATTGCCCAAAGTTACGACGTTTTTGACGCAGACCAGGACTGTATCTGGTTGAAAGTATCCGCTTGAAAAATCCCAGGACGAACAGGAAACCGCAGCAGCTTATTGCAAACTATTTGCAAATAGATCCGCGATCAGATATTCTGAAATCAGGGTAAGTTATTGAATATAGTTCGCAATAACTTTTCGTCGCCTGGAATAGCAGTATAGGGTGTTAGGTAGTAGCGTCAGGTAGCGTAGCCAAGCCTGATTGCAACCTAGAACGGCTTACAAGCTGCTTAGAAACCCTGCTTAGGCCGTTTTAGGCTTGTGATATTCGGTTCAACCAGGGCTCGACGCCAGGTTCAAGATCGAAAAGCTGCTTCTGCAAACAATTGGAGCTAGAAGCTAGTTCAGTATTAATCAAAAATAATTTCATTTATTGTTCCGTCTCCGCTGCCGTCTGTTCTCCCCAATCAATGAAACCGCAACGTTCCTCTCCTTCTGGCCTCGACTCTGCCGCCCTGAGTTTCGCCGATCCCTTCATGCTTCCAATCTCGCGCAGCGAGCGCTGGCAGGTCCACCAGCGATTGATAGAGCTAGACATTCGGTCCTGCTGTCTCCAGGGTGGCGGTTTAGCTGTTGAGGTTGCAAATCCTGTAGCGCTAATTCAGCTGCGCAGTTTGCTGCTGCAACTCACCGCTCCTCGACAGCAGCTTTTGGGCTGGTTGGAGCACTGTTGGCAGTTGAGCTAGGGCGTTGAGCTAGGACAAAGTCAGGAGTCTAGAAATTTCTAAGTCCACCTACCGCTGTATTTCAGCAAGGAGCCAATTTGGATGGGTAAATCGAGTCAGGTCGAGCAATTCAGTCTAGAAGGGCGATTCTTAGGTTTTGGGGCTGAAGGCTATAAGCTGAAGCTGATGCGGCTGACAACTGCCACGGGCGACTACACGATTAAACTGCCCAAGGAATTGCGCCCTTTGCTGTATCGAACGCTGACACCAGGAGATTGGGTGCAGGTCACGGGCTATCAGAAGTTTGACGACGGTCGGGTGAAGCTGAAGGCTGAACAGGTAGTGCCAATTCCTGCCAATCGACCTACGCTGTTGCGGCCTACAGTTCAACCTGTGGCCCAGACGAGCCTGCCGCAGGACGCGGATCGATCTATGCAGCAGGCTGCTGGGTCAGCCCCTACAACCTCGACCAAACCCCAGACAATACTGGTGTGTCAAAAGTCGGACTGCTGTAAACGCGGCGGTAGCGCCCTTGTGCGCGCCCTTCAAACGGGATTAGCGGAGCGGGGGCTGACTGAACAGGTGAAGATTTGCGGGACGGGCTGTATGAAGCGCTGCAAGGCTGGCCCCAACCTGGTGATGCCCGATAAAACCCGCTATACCCGCATCCAGGCCCATGAAGTGTCTACCCTGTTGGAGCAGCACTTCCCTACATCGGTCGAGGTCGCGAGCTAACCCAGTCAGAGAGATGATCTTGAGCTAAGGCGCTCCCTGCAGCAATCCCAAACAAACCCCTGAAATCAAAACAACAAAGCTCTGAGGAACCTTTACTCCCCAGAGCCTTTTGCTATTGATAAGCGATGGACAGAATTACCTGTGGAATAGCGGGGTGTGGGGACAGCCCCACGGAGGAGGTAAATTCCCTGAACCCCTAACTGATTTCGGGCTTAATTAAGGCGAGTTACTGATGTACATGCGAAGCTGCATGGGATAGTTAGAAGTCTCGCAATGGTAAAAGCTATGCAGAATTATTTACCGAGCACTTGCTCTTTGAGCGAGCCGAAGTCGGTGGCCAGCTGCTCGCGGGTAGAAGCTTTGAGCAGATAGCGCCAGACAAACCAGGCCGAATAGCCCATACCAACCAGCTCAAACAGAGAGGAGAACAGCGGTAGGTCGTTGATTGCACTCAGCACGGCCAGCAGCAGCTTCACGGCAATCAGCGAGGCAATGATCAAACTAATTGTGACAATGGGGCGTTTGTATTCCCCAAAGAAATCCGACAGGTAGGCGGGCAAGTCAGCTAAGAAATCTGAAACTTTTGCGCCAATCTCTTGCCACTGCTCGCTCGAAGGATCAGTCGAAACCGTCGTCAGGCCACCGGACGTATCGGTATTGATTGTAACGGTGACATTTTCCGCTTTGTCTTGTTGCACTTCAGGCTCCATCATGACACCTTAAAATACGCTAAACAACAGTTACTGGGAGTGAAATCATACCCCAGTTATAGGACAGACTTTAACAAACAGCGTTCGTGAGTTCTAAAGACATCCTAGAGAGTTGGCGAACATATAGACACTAAAGCAGACCGTCGGGAATTGCAAGGGATTTTTGTAGATTTCAGTCTAGCGTTAGAGTCGAGAATTTAGCGCAGTTTGCTGAGCCGACAGGTTCTAAAAGTTCGCTGCTTGAGAAGACCGCAGCTGCCCAGGAGCGTGAGTAGACTTCTGGTCGAGTAGCTCAAAGATCGCTGCTGCCGCTCGCTGACAGACGCCCGGTTCGCCCAGTTTTTGCCGCATTTGCTCGTAGTTGGCCCGCATCTCTCTGCGCTGTTCGGGGTGGCGTAGCAGGTTCAGGCTGGCTGCCGCGATCGCCTCAGCCGTTGCCTCGTATTGCAGAAACTCCGGGACAATTGGCTGCATCATCACCAGATTGGGCGGCGAGATAAACGGGGCCGAGAATTTGAGCAGATGTTCGGCGATCCAGGCCGTGACCGGATGAACCCGATACATCACCACCTGGGGCACGTTTAGCAGGGCCGTTTCCAGGTTGACAGTGCCCGATTTGGCAATCACCAGATCAGCTGCCGCGATCACCGTCTGGGAACTGGCTGTCGAAGGTCGCACCAGCCTGGCTCGCAAACCGGCCTGCTGAACGGCCTGCTGGATTGGCTCGTAGTAGCGCTCTAGGGCAATGGGGATCCAAAACTGCACCTGGGGGAGTTCGGCCTGGATCTGTTGGGCCGCCGCCAGGATCACGGGCAGGACATAGGTAAGCTCCTGACGCCGCGAGGCTGGGATCAGGGCTACCGCCAAACTTGAATTGGCTTCTGAATCAGGTGTGTCACCAGGCACCTCGCCTAAGCCCAGCGCCGCCCGCGCCTCTGAACGACTGGGAGCCTGCTGCATCCGATCTAGCAGGGGATGGCCGACCCAGGTGACTTGGCCGCCGTGTTTCTGGTAGTAAGCAGCCTCAGCCGGGAAAATCGCCAGCAGCCGGTCGGTGATTGCCAGGATTTGCTGAGTATTGCGAGGGCTCAGGGACCAGACCCACTCCTGGGGCGCGATGTAATAGACCGTAGGCAAATCGGGAAACTGCCGTCGGAGGAACTGTCCCAGGGCCAGGTTGGGGGCAAAGTAGTCGATCATCACGACTAGGTCGGGGAGCGAGTGACGGAGGTGTTGTTGGGTCAGCTGCTGGATGCGCCGGGTTGCTCGCACGTAGGGCAGAGATTCGAACAGGCCAATCGAACCGATGGCGCTGGTGTTGGCCAGCAGAGTTGCACCAGCCGCCTGCATCCGCTCACCGCCTAGGGCCGAAATCTTGAGCGCCAGGTTGTGCTGCTCGGCCTGTTGGTATAGCGCCTCGACCAGCATGGCCCCCTGCAAATCGCCGGACACTTCGCCCGTGCTGATCAGAAGATGTAGCGGGCGGCGGGGTGATGGACTCGGCTCAGTCATGCTTACTGTCCTGATGGATCAATCCTCACCTCTGGTTTTGCTGCGCCTGCCCGGAATTGAACCGCGTCTGCCGGGCATATGGCTGAGGGTGAGAAACTGGCGCAGGTGCTGGATCACTTCCTGGTTGGCCAGCAGATCGAGCTGTTCTAGCGCCTGATCCAACGTCAGGCCAGAGCGGTAGAGAATTCGAAAGGCTTTCTTCAGGGCCAGCATCGACCGGCCCTCATCGGCGAACGCGATCCCGGCCCGCTGGAGCCCTACCTTGTTGAGGGCCCGGACGCGAGCGGGGTTGCCTTCCACCAGCATGTAGGGGGGCACATCTCGACTGATCCGGCTCATGCCACCTACCATCGCCAGGCGGCCAATTTGGACAAACTGATGAATCCCCAGAACGCCGCTGATCGTGGCGCGGGACTCGATGCGAATATGGCCAGCCAGGGCCGTGCTGTTGGAGATAATCACCCGGTCTTCGATGACGCAATTGTGGCCGACATGCACATAGGCCATCAGCAGATTTTGATTGCCCAGTACGGTGGCCTGATCGGCTCCGGTGGCCCGGTTGATCGTGACATATTCACGGATCAGGTTGTCGTTGCCGATCCTGACCAGACTCGGAGCGCCGTCATACTTCAGGTCTTGGGGTTCCAGGCCAATCGCGGCACCGGGAAAAATCTGGTTGCGGGCTCCAATTTCAGTCCAGCCGTCGATCACGGCATGATGGCCAATTACCGTGCCAGCCCCCACCTTGACCCGTTCACCAATCACTGCGTAGGCACCCACCTGCACCGTCGGATGCAGCTCGGCCCGGGGATGGATCACAGCAGTGGGGTGAATCAGAGTAGTCAAGGGAACTGGTTGGGGAGAGGTGGATATGGGGTGGACAACGGTGGAAGCAGCGGTGGGATCAGATAGCAAAGTGTGGGACGGAGGCGGAACGGCACCCAGAGAAAGCGCTGGGCGCAGAGGTGCGCCCGTTTGGTCTTAATCAACCACTGAAAACATCAGTTCACCTTCAGCGGCTAACTGACCATTCACCTCGGCCCGGCCCTGCATTTTGCCAAACCGGCGGCGTTTGATCGACAGCAGTTCGACGGTCATCACCAGCTGATCGCCGGGCACCACAGGCCGCCGAAACCGCACCTTATCGATCCCCGCAAACATAAACAAACCGTTTTCAGGAAATTCTGGCATCTGGGTCAGCACGATGCCGCCGACTTGCGCCATGGCTTCCACAATCAACACTCCCGGCATGATGGGCCGACCTGGGAAATGGCCCTGGAAGTGGGGTTCGTTGAAAGTGACATTCTTGATCCCAACCGCCAGCTTTTGGGGGACATACTGGATGATTCGATCCACCAGCGAAAACGGGTAGCGGTGGGGCAGCAGGCGATGGATATCTTCGATCGTCAAAACAGAACTGGGGACCTGTTGTTCCTCAGGTTCAGACTCGGTTTCAAGTTGGGGCACTGAAGTGTGAACATCTGTCAGAATAGCCATGAGTAAAGTTTTATTTCAGTAAAACAGAATGGGACAGGTAGACAAATAGTAGGTGAACAGGAGTTGGGCGGACAGGAGTTGGGTGGACAGCCTCTGGCCAATCCAATGGCCAAACAGCATTTAAGCAGTATCTAGGCGGGCAAACGAACCTGACTCAGAAGTTGAGCCAGTCGGGCATGCAGCTCGTGACTGGCTTTATAGGCAAGAAAGTGAGCGCAGGGCAGATTCCCCAGCAGGCTGAGGTCTCCTACTAAATCTAAAAGTTTATGACGCACTGGTTCATTTGAAAATCGCAGGGGCGGATTTAGCCAGCCGGTTGCGTCACAAACCAGGGCATTCTCCAGACTGCCTCCCTGGATTAGCCCCTGTTGGCGCAGTGCCTCAACCTGGTGGGCCAGCCCAAAGGTGCGGGCCGGTGCCAGGGCCACAGCAAAGCTGTCCTGGCCGGGTGCCCAGCTATACCACTGGTTGCCAATCGCCGTTAGGGGAAAGTCAATCCCGTAGGTGAAGCGCAGCTCTGGAGCGGGCAGGGCCGCCACAAAAGCATCCTGCTGCTGGAGCCAGAGGGGTTGGGAGAGCTGCCACTGGGGCCGTTGGAGATTCTGGGCGACAAGACCTGCATCAGCAATCGCTTCTACCCAGGGTTGGGCCGAGCCATCCAGCAGCGGCACTTCTGGACCATCGATCTCGATGCGGGCATTGTCGATCCCCATACCCATCAGAGCAGCCAGCAGATGCTCCACAGTGCGCACCGTTGCCGTTCCGGCCCGCAGCTCCGTAGAGAGCCGAGTTGGACTGACCGCAGCCAGTTCCGCCGGGATCACGGGCGCACCAGGCAGATCTACCCGAACAAAATAGCGGCCTGTCTGGGCGGCGGCAGGCAAAATTCGCACGGTTGCGGGCAGCCCCTGGTGTAATCCAATTCCCGAACGCTGGATCGGGCTAGCCAGGGTCTGCTGGGCCAGTTGGGCGGTCGGGGACAAAGCAGAATCGACCTGTCCGGTAGCCTGGGCTACTGGGATAGCTTGAACCAATGGGATAGCCTGAGCCCCTGAGACAGCCTGGGCCAACTGAGTATCAGCCGCTGCCATGCCAGACTGCACCCCATGCCCTGCAAGTTGCACTCCAGATGGGCCGAACCAATCTGTCAACGAATTTGTCAGCGAATTTGGCAACGGCTGCGTTGTCCACGATGTTGCCTGCTCCTCTGCACCCGCCATAGTCCTCCTCACCCGCACTTCCCAACGTTACGCCCTACGCCCTATACCACCCCCAGTCGCCCGACAAGCTAGAACCGCTCCCCGATGCCAAAGTGGATGCGGTTATCGCCATCGTCGTTGATCGCGTAATCTACCCGGATCTGGCCCAGGGGCGACTGTACCCGCACCCCGACCCCATAGCCGAAACCAGAGCCCGGTTTCTCCCGAATCCCAGCCGGATTACCCTGTACCTGGTCGGCAGTGCCGAGGTCGGTGCCGCCATCCACAAACAGCGCTCCGCTGACAATGCTAAAAATCGGGAAGCGGTATTCAATCGTGGCCTGCAAATAGCTCTGACCGCTGCCCAAGTCGCCCGCGTCGTAGCCCCGCACCGAGTCGGTGCCCCCCATGGAGAAGGCTTCGTAGGGCGGGAAGTCGCCGAGAATTGTGCCGCCCTGGACGTTAAAGGCCAGCGCCTGCGGACAATCGCTGGGAAGCGGGTCGTCGAGCTGGCAGCCTTGGCTGAAGCGCAGCAGCCGCACCGGAATGTAGTAGCTGTAGCTGGCCCGCAGCCGGTTGTAGAAAATGCTGTCGATGCCTAGGGCCTGCTCAGTGCTGAGCCGCAGCACCGAACCGCTCGTGGTTTGCACCGGATCGTTGCGCAGATCCTGGGAGGCCGAGAACTGGACGGTGGCAATGTTGTCGGTGCCGGAGCGGTTGTAGCTCAGCAGGTTGCCGACTTCGTCTCGGGGTGTAACTCTGCCGTCCGAATCGCGGAGCGAGACATTCTGGTACTGCAAGCCTAGGGAGGCTCGCCAGCCATCGTCCAGCGGACGGCTGAAGCTAATGCCACCGCCAAACCGCCGCACCCTGGGCCGGTCGCCGTTGGGCAGCGTGATTTCCTCTGGACCGCCGTCAAATACCAGCGAAATTGACTCGCGCCCGAAGGCGTTGACTGTGTAGGAGGTGCGATTGGGGTCGCCGCCAATCCAGGGATCGGTGAAGCTCAGGTCAAACAGCAGATCCCGCTGACCGATCTGCACTTCCGCGTTGACCCGCTGGTTGTTGCCGCCCAGGTTTTGTTCTTGCAGGCTAACCGCGCCAAACAGACCGCTGTTGGAGCTGACCCCAACGCTGGCCGCCAGCGAGCCGGTTCGCCGTTCGGTAGTGTTGACCACGACATCCACCTTGCGAGGGTCTTGGCCCGGATTCAGGGCAATATTCAGATCCTCAAAAATTCCCAGGGCGAAGGCCCGCTGGAGGTCGCGCTGGATCTGGGTTTCGTTGAACACGTCGCCCGGCTGGGCGGTGAATTCGCGGGTGATGATGAAGGGGCGGGTGCGACCTCGAATCGGGTTGCCCTCCTCATCCACGGCTTCCCCATCCCGGTTGAGGAAGCGGATTTCGATGTCTTCGATCACACCTTCCGCGACTTCCAGGGTGGCCGTGCCGTTCGGGTCGATTTCGGGAGCCGCAATCACCTGGGCCAGAACATAGCCGTTGCCCTGGTAGAGGCGGTTGAGCCGCTCGATTCCGCCCTGGAGGGCGCGTAAATTGGCCGTTTGGCCGACCTGGGGCGCAAAGATCCGATCTACTGCCGTTTGCAGGGGCACCTGCTCGCCCTCGTAGTCTAGCGTGGGCAGGTTGCCCTCCTCGTCGGGCTGGGACAAAATGCTGTCGCGCAGGGTGACGCCGCGCAGCACCGGGTTGGGCTGGACAGCAAAGGTGACTCGCACCCCCAGCGGTGTATCTTCTGGGATCGCCTGGACATTGGAGAAGAAGCCGGTAGAAAACACGGCGTTGATGTCTTCCTGGAGCTGGCTGCGGGTGGTGGTGCGGCCTGGACGGGTGCGAATCGCGCCATAGACCTCGTCGAGCAGGTCGCCTTCCGCTCCCGTGACCACAACCTCAGAAACCAAGACTCGCGGTTCAGCGGTGGGTTGGGTCGTTGCGGGCGATGTGTCTGGGCCGGGTGCATCGCTGGGCGCAGGCGAACCGGCTGGCCCCTCCGCCGGAGTTTGCTGCACCTCCTGCTGGATGTCGAAGTTGCTGTCGGGGCCGGGGGTAGGCGCAGAAAAATCAAACTCCTGGGTTTCGGGCACTGCCTGATCGGGAGCCTGAGCTATAGTCTGAGCTGTAGCTTGAGCCGCATCGGGTGCGGCGGCTGGAGTGGCTGTCGATGCCGCTTGGATTTCGGGCAGCTCCGTCACCAGGCTGGCTGCCGGGGCAGGCTCGGAGTCGTAGGGCTGTTCGTTCAGCAGGCCGCTGGGCAGGGCTACAAAGCTACCTGCCTGAGCCGCAGCGAAGAGATCTGGCTCAGCAGTTGGGACTGGAAGTGGGGCAGTTGAACCTGTTTCGATTGGACCTGCTTCCAGGGCGGCAGCTGAGGAGTCAGGCCGTGCTTCTGGCCCCAGGCTGTTGACCGCTTCTGAGTTAGGCTCCAGCGCCTCGGTTTGCGCGTTGGCAGGATTGGCGAGGCCCACAGCCGCAGAAGCCGTTAGAGCAGCTAAAACAAAGGGAGAAAATCGCATACGGTTAAAGTAATTTGGCACTTCCACACACCCAGCGGCCGAACAAGGAAATTAAAAACTTGAAAGAAATGTAAAAATTTCCAAACGGAACGGAGCAATTTTACAGCATTGTTTACGCTTCCGGTTGAATGGGTTGTGCCAAAACTCGTTCTAGCACCTGCCGATAGGCGGCTTCCACATTGCCCAAATCCTGCCGAAAGCGGTCTTTGTCGAGCACCCGCTTCTGTGGATCGGTTTCGGTCTGATTCCACAGCCGACAGGTATCTGGGCTGATTTCGTCAGCCAGCAGAATTTGGCCTTGCCCAGTCACTCCGAATTCCAGTTTGAAATCAACCAGGGTAATTCCACACTTCTGGAAAAAATCGAACAACACGACGTTGATTTGCAGAGCTTTGGTGCGCAGCGCCTCCACCTGTTCTGGCGTGGCCAACCCAATCAACAGCAGCCGATCCAGC
>JBJTUI010000239.1:0-2742 GCA_046080625.1 Elainella sp.
TTTTTGCTATCCCAAAAGTAAACTTTCATTAATAAGCTGACCGATTTAATCCAGACTGCGCTAAATATGGCGTCCATTCACGAGTTTTCAGCTAGAAAACGCTATATACAAATGAAGAGGCAGACCTGGAATGTGGAGATACTCATGGCTAGACAGTATTCCTTGCTCAATTACGCTGTTTCAACTCGCGCTTAACTTCTGGTTAGCCGCGACCTGGCAGACAAGACCACTGCTACACAATCTCCTGTTTTTACCGCTCTGCCTGTTTCTGTTCTGTTACAACGGCCTGGTTGCCAGCCACAACTTTGTCCACACCCCCTGGTTCAAGCTCTCCTGGCTGAATCGGCTCTACCTGATGCTGAACTCGATCAACATCGGCCTGCCCCAGGCCCACTACGCCCACGAACACCTGCTGCACCACCGCTACAACAACGACCGCCCCGACGCCTACGGCCACACCCAAGATCCCACCTCCACCTTCGCAGGCGGCAAAAACAACCAGCACGAGGGCATGTTGTCCTACTGCTTCCTGGGTCCCTTCCACCTCGACCTGCTGGGTTCTTTCCGGGAAATCTGCCAGCGCGGCGGCACCGGCCAGCTCGCCCTGGAACTAATCGCCTGCTGTCTCGGCTTCATGGCCTACGCCCTGCTGTCCTGGCAATATGTGGTGCTGATGCTGGTTCCCACCCTCTACCTGGGTTGGGTTTTAGAACATATCGAGAACTACTACGAGCACTTTGGCGGCGAACCCGAACTCCGCTACGCCAACTCCACCAGCTACTACGGACGCCTGTATAACTGGCTGTTCTGCAACGAAGGCTACCACCAGGAGCACCACCTGCGGCCCAACATGCACTGGCTGAAACGGCCCCAAAATCACCAAGAGCTGGCTGCCAAGCTGGCCCAGGTCGATCGGGTGATCCTCCGCCTTCCCCCCTGCCTCGCCTGGCTCGAACACCGACGGCTGGCCGAGCGCTGGGCCACTAAGCCTCTCCAGGCTAGAATCCTGCCCAAAGCCCGGCTGGACGACAGCCTCGCCGAGCGGATTGCCTCCTAGGCGGCGCTATCTCTGCTCCAAATCTCCGGTGGTGATGGTCTTCTCACTGCCGGAGTTTTTCTGTTTAACCCTTACCTTCTCATTATCCGGGTTGATCAGCGGCACATGCTCCTCTGGCACATCGCCAAAGGTTTCGCGGAAGCTGTCGTAATCCACCCGCTCCAGGTTTGGAATATCAGACAGATTCGAGTCGGTGGCCGCCTGAATGGGCTCCCCAACCGCATTCTGCCTAGGCTGCTCTTGCCCAGGCTGTGCTGCTGTTCGGGCCGCCAGTGGGCCAGCCCAAGCCAGTTTGGCAACCAGCATTGAGCAGCTCAGAACAATCGCTCCTATAAGCCAAATTAGACGTTTGGTGGTCATGGCAGCATTGGACGTCACAAGATGCCCCTACCGTAAACCGAAGCCCGCATCTGTTCTTCTAGCTAAAGTTAGAGGCTGATGTTTCACTTGATGACCGCAGCAGCACGGGAATCAAATGGTCGGCCAGTGGCTCGACCGTTTCACCCACGCTATTTGACCCAACAACTGTTGCTTTGCGAACGCTAGGTGGCAAGCTAACCAGCGCAGACTCAATTGCATTGCACCCTGAGTCAAAAGCCTCTTCAATCGCCAGCCCATCGCCCAAACCTCTATAGAACGCCGCCGCAAACAAGATAGCCACCCTGTCTTGCACCGCCTGTCTCATGCCGATCACATAGGCTACATGCTGCACCACGGCCTTGGCCTGCTCCTCGGCATAGCAGGCGCTAAACAGGACGCACCTGACTGGCCTGATTGGCCTGATCTGCTGCACAACTTTGAACAGATCAGCTAGGGCGGCTGCGGTTGCGAATCTGAGCCGATCGCCCTCGCCCTCAAGCACCAGTCCCGCTGCACCTGTGCCATGACCTGAGAAATGCACGATATCGGGCTGCTCTTCCAAAAGCGCTCGTCGCAAGCTGCTGTCATCAACGGCCCATTTAGAAACCAATTCAAACTGATCGCGCAGTCTAGAGCCCTGTAAACTTTGATCAATTTTGCTGACTTCCTCATCTAGCCGGAGTCGAGAGGTGCCCTGGGGGTTAGCCGTAAGAAATAGGATTTTCATATTCACACAAGCACAGTTTGGCGTACAGCCCATTGCCGATTCAGAATTCAGTTTCAGCGTTCTACCATTTCATAAACTCTGCACAGGCAGACCAGGCATGCTTTACGCTCTGCTCTTTGGTTACGTCCTGCTCTTTTGCTTGTCTTTCTGAGTTAAAGATAGGGTGATACTGTAGCCGCCTGCATGCGGTTGCAAGCAATCTATCTCGATGAGAAGCTGGTGTTTCGGCTGCAGCCAGTTCAACAACGTCTGTAAGATCCCAGAATCTCACTACGCCGTCCTGGCCAGCGCTGGCAAAACCTTTACAATCTGGGCTAAAAGCGACTGAATAAACCGGGCCAACATTCGGAGAAGTCCAGACTAGTTCTGGCGAAGTTCTCTGAAAATCAGTCTGATCTATTTTCCACAGTCGGACTGTACCACTACCATCAGCAGCCCTGTCATTATCATCAGGAAGAATATAGCGTTTCTCAGCCTGATACAGTACAATCTGTATAATTCTGTGCGTTTTGCATATCATCCAAATGAAACCCTATTCCCTAGACTTGCGTCAGAAGGTTGTCGAGACCTATGAGGCCGGTGGCATTTCTCAACGTCA
>JBJTUI010000240.1:0-5018 GCA_046080625.1 Elainella sp.
GTCACGGGAACGGCCAGGGCTCCACCGGGATGCCGCACGCATTCCCAGTCCCCTTCGGCCCGGTTGGGCAGCCGCAGACGGTTGACTTCAAAGCTAAACTTGCGGCCCTTGTAGAACAGCTTTTGGCGGATCAGCTGGGGAGGTTCAGGTCCAATTGGCATATCAGGCGAAAGGAGTAGGGTAAATCAGCAGGGAAACTGGCCTTATGGCGGTTCGCTGCTCGTTTCGTCTTCTATTGTTTCATTTCTTGACCGGTTTGCTCCGGGTCAAACTGGCTGACGCCAGATCGATCCAGGTGCTCTACCAGTTCGGCAATCGATTTTTGGGAAACTGGTTCGACCCAGTCGGGCGCAATATCGCTGAGCGGCACCAGTACAAAGGCCCGCTCGGTCATGCGTGGATGGGGAATGATCAGCTGCGGCTGCTGTAGGATCAGGTCATCAAACAATAACAAGTCTAGATCCAGCAGCCGGGGTCCCCAGCGTTCGCGCCGCACCCGGCCAAACTGGGTTTCAATCTCCAGCAGCAGAGCCAGCATCGCCTGCGGATCTAGCCTGGTGGTTAGCAGCAGGCAGCAGTTGAGGTAGTCGGGCTGGGGCGGCCCCACGGCTTTGGTGCGGTAGAGCGGCGACTGGGCCTGGAGTTCAACACCGGGCTGGCGGGCCAGACGTTTGGAGGCCGCTGCTAAAATTGCCGCCGATTCGCCCAGATTGCTGCCCGCAGCCACGGCAACCCGATGCGGCCAAGAATTTAAATCAGCCATGAATGTCTAGAGAGGGACCGATAGAGCGATCTTGTAGAGCGGCCTGATGATCTGCAACCTAACGAGGTGAAAGACAGAACGCCCAATCGCCTACCAGGTAGGATCAACAAATAAATTGATCGTCAGCTCAGGGCAGCCAGCAGGCACCGCGCTGATGCAGGCGCAGATCGAGCGGCCCTGATCGGCAGGGTCGGCCAACAGCTCCACTTCGCAGGCATGGCAAGACCCCATCAGGCAGCCGGTCGGAATAGTCAGGCCCGCCCGACTCGCCACTTGAAGCAGCGGTTCACCTATTTCCGCCTCGACCGTGATGTTGTCCGGCAAAAAACGCACCTGTACCATCCGTCTTCCCTGTTATTTGGTGATTTGTTCTGGGTTGAATCAAACTCAGCGACTTATACCAATTTTCTATGAGCCTGTATAACAAGAGGATTGTAGGGACGGAGTCCTCACAAGGGGCGCAGCCCTTAACCTTCATTGATTTTGTGCAGCTTCAGAAAGAATTGGTATTACTTATCGAGCTGACTCAAGATTGGCGTTAAATCCAGGTGTTTGCCAATCGCTTCAGCAATCCCATCCAGCATAGTTTCGCGCTGTTCCCGGTAGTTGGGAATGCCCGTCGGCAGGGATTTCAAACCGCGCTGTTGCCGCAGCCGATTTAGCCAGGCTCTGCGCCAGGGACCATTGTCAAAGATGCCGTGCAGGTAGGTGCCCCAGATCGACTGGGTGACATCGACCACACCCAGATTGGGGTCGTCAAACAGCGGTTGAAACAGGGGTTTACCGGTATCGGGGTCGGGGTCCATAGCCAGGTGGCTGCGGCCCTGGTGCAGCTCATAGCCGCCTACCGGCAGACCCTCCTGGGGAAAATTGGACGTGACCAGCCGCTGACGCGCCACTTTCTGGCCCGTGATCACGGTTTTGAGGGGGAACAGCCCCAGCCCCTTGTAGCGGCCTTCCTGCCCCTCTACGCCTTCCGGGTCGGCCAGCAGCTTGCCCATCATCTGGTAGCCGCCGCAGATCCCGAGAATCGTGCCTCCGGCAGCCGCATAGTTCTGGATTTCTTCAGCCAGACCGGTGCGCTGCATCGCTACCAGGTCGGGAATCGTGGTTTTGGAACCCGGTAAAATCAGGGCGTCGGGGTAGCCGAGGGTGTCACGCAGGCCAACATAGCGAACGGTGACGCTGGGCTCCGATTCTAGCGGGTCAAAGTCGGTGAAGTTAGAGATCCGGGGCAGACGCACCACGGCAATCGTCAGTTCGTTATTCGATGATTCACCGCGTCGATCTAAGAGCGAGAGCGAATCTTCCGCCGGAAAGGTGTTCTCAAACCAGGGAATAACGCCAAGCACCGGAATGCCCGTGCGCTCTTGTAGCCAGTCGATACCGGGCTGTAGCAGGGCGATCTGGCCGCGAAACTTGTTGATCACGATGCCTTTCACCAGCGCCCGCTCGTCGGGCTCCAGCAGTTCCAGGGTGCCAACCACATGGGCAAAGGCTCCGCCCCGGTCGATATCGACCACCAGCAGAGTCGGGGCGTTCAGGTATTTGGCCACGCGCATGTTGGTCAGGTCGCGGTGCTTCAAGTTCACCTCGGCAGGACTGCCCGCCCCCTCGCAGATCAGCAGATCAAACTCTTCGCCTAGCCGCTGCAAGGATTCCTCGATCGCCTGCCAGCCGGGCTCAAAAAACTGCTCGTAATATTCGCTGGCGCTGGTGCGGCCTGCCGAACGCCCCTTCAAAATCACCTGGGAGGTCATGTCGCCCTGGGGTTTGAGCAGAATCGGGTTCATCTCCACTCGGGGAGCAATTCCGGCGGCCCAAGCCTGCACCGCCTGCGCGTAGCCAATTTCGCCGCCCGAAGGAGTAACGTAGGCATTCAGCGCCATGTTCTGTCCTTTGAAAGGCGCTACCCGCCAGCCGCGTCGGCTGAGAATGCGGCAGAGTGCTGTTGTAAGCAGCGACTTTCCAGCATGAGATGTCGTCCCCACAACCATGATGGCTTTCATGCCCGTCCTCCTTGATCGCTTGCTTGTGATTGTTTCAGATTTCCCGTCCGGCTGCTGCGCAAAACTGCTCCACCCGGTCTAAATTCAGGTTCACTCTCAGTTTTAGTTTAGTTTGGCCAATTTCGACGCATTTGCTGCATTGGGTTGGCCACAGGCGATCTCAGGACTTCTCGTAGCTGCTGTGGTCTTGAATGGTCTTGAACGCTAAAGAGGCTGGAGCCAGCTGGGCAGGCGGAGCCAGCGATCCACCAGGTAGGAGAGGCGCTCTAGGCTGGCAGCGGACGGTAGGCGCTCTTGCCATTGGTCAACCAGCTGATGGCCCAGTGGGGTCAGCCGAAAGCTGTTGGTCAACCCCTGCCCATCTACTTCGCGCCGCAGCATTCCTACCTGGATCAGCCAGAGCAAATCGCGCTCGGCGGCAGGTTCGGAGAGCATCCGTTTTACATAACCGGTTTGCACACCGCTGGGTCCGGCAATGGCTCGCAGGTCAACGCTCTGCCAGCGCATCGTTTGAAACAGAGCTAGATTAAAAGGCATTGCCCGGACGGCTCGTTCGGCCCTGGTCAAAGTGGCGGCTGAATACCGGGCAGGCTGCTTAGCAGTCGAAGTCATGAATTCTCTTGAGCGGAGGGTAACTCTTGGTTGAATTGGTTTAGGTGAATTTGAGCGGGGCAGTTTGCTTGGGTCAACTCTGAACAGATTGACCTGTTGCCCTCTATATTATGGCTTTTCAGTCTGTTAAGTAGGTCGGTGCAATTATTTCTAGGCTTGTTCTAGGCTAGTGGGGGTCTGGGGGCTGCGCCCCAGCAGAGGGCTTGCCCTCTACACTGCCTCATCCCAGCTTGGGTTGAATCCAACCCAGCAACTTAGAGAGTCTGTTAGATAGGAACTAATCCAGGAGCCCCAGTTTGAACAACTCTGCTTCGCCCCAACCCTCCACCGATTGCGCCTTTGGGATTGTGCCGCTGGCAGGAGCCAGCGAGACTGAGCCCGCACCACAGTTTCTGCTGATCCAGCATCAGGCTGGCCACTGGGGATTTCCCAAAGGTCATGCTGAAGCTGGCGAAACGCCGATCGTCGCCGCCTGTCGTGAGTTCGAGGAAGAAACCGGCATTCGCGCCTATCGGCTGCTGGACGAAACTGCTTTTTCCGAGTCCTACCGCTTCACCAAGAAGCAAAAGCTGATCGAAAAAACCGTTACCTACTATGTCGCTCTGGTCGCAACCAGGCAGGTCATGATTCAGGCTAAAGAAGTGCAGGACTTTGTCTGGCTGCCCTACGCGGCGGCGCTCGAACGCATCACCTTTCCCCAAAGCCAAGCCCTGCTCACCTAGGTCAATGATCACCTCAGGGCGCGGGAAATAGCCTAGACCAGGTTTGCCATGCGAGCCGTCACAGGCCCAGGCGGCGCATTAGAGCGGGTGGTAGTTGACGATACGGGTGAAATCGCCTGGGGCTAAACTGGCCCCACCCACCAGCGCCCCATCGATCTCGGGTTGGGCCAGCAGTTCGTCCACGTTGCCCGGTTTAACAGAACCACCATACAGCACTGAGACATCCGGGTTCTTCAGCTGGCTGTGAATCAAGCCCGTGATCCGGTTTGCTTCGGCGCTATCGCAGGTTTCGCCCGTGCCAATCGCCCAGATCGGCTCGTAAGCGATCACCAGATTGGTCTGATCGACGCCGCGCAATCCTTCCTCCAGCTGTTCCGTAATCACATCTTCGGTTTCGTCCACGTCGCGCTGCTGCTTTGATTCGCCCACGCAGAGAATCGGAATCAAGCCAAACTTTTGGGCGGCCTTCAACCGCAGGTTGACCGTCGTGTCGGTTTCCCCAAAATATTGACGGCGTTCGCTGTGCCCCACTACGACATAGCGGACTCCCAGTTCGGTCAGCATCGGCCCAGAAATTTCGCCCGTATAGGCCCCTTCCGCGTCCCAATGTACATTCTGCGCCCCCAGCCTCACCTTTGTACCGTGCAGCGCTTTCGAGAGGGTCTCTAGCACGGTGAAAGGCGCACAAATCACAATCTCCCGATCTTCTGGTGTCTCATCCAGTTGATCGAGAAATTTTTGTAGCATCTCCAGTGCTTCCGCACGGGTTTTGTACATCTTCCAGTTGCCAGCAATAATGACCTTACGCACGGGTGAACTCAAGGTTAGCTCTCGAAAAGGGGCAGTTTCTAGTCTAAAGCCTGGGGGGATCAATGTCGCGTTTTTTGTTGCAACTGCTCTAGGTCGCGGCTG
>JBJTUI010000241.1:0-3784 GCA_046080625.1 Elainella sp.
GAAATGCAGAGGTTGAAATTCGGAGAGACGCTTACTGAAATTGAAAACGACTTAGGCATCCGAAAGTTAACTCTCACTGACCTTTTCATCATAACTGGGGAACAGGCCATTCCGGCAATTCACCGATTAGAAAATCAAAACTTTTAGGTTAGTTTTAGCTTCAGGTGGCTCTGGCGGTAGCTACAGACAGAGCGCCTCGAATTCACCCCACGCGACCCATTCAGCTGCCAACGGGAACCGGAGTTCAAGCAGCGGGGCAGGTCCGTCTCACCCCCAGGGAGGGGTCAACAGAAGTTTGTTACGAATTATATCAATATTGCCCTCATTCCCAGTCCTGGGCTCGCCTATCCGGTTTTGCAGGAGCGGTCAACCCGCTATAATACTGGATTCGGGGGACTAGGAGCGAGAATGGACCCGGTATGTTCAACTTTGAGGGCAAAACCGTCCTAGTGACGGGCGGCAGTCGTGGGATTGGTCGGGCAATTGTAGAGAGTTTTGCTGGGGCAGGCGCTCGAGTAGCCCTGCATTATCATCACCAGAAAGATGCAGCCAAGCAGCTGCGGGCCATGCTTCCTGGAACAGGGCACTGTATTGTGCAGGCTGACCTGGCAAACCCCACTACGGTCTCTCAAATGATTCAATTTACAATCACAGTTCTAGGAAAAATAGATATCCTTGTGAACAACGCTGGCATCTATCAAGAGCAGCCTTTGAGAGAAGTAGATTATCAAACCTGGCAGGAAACCTGGAAACGAACTATAGATGTAAACTTAATCGGTGCGGTTAACGCCAGCTACTGCGTAGCCCAACATATGATTGAACGACAGCAGGGACGCATTATCAACATTACATCCAGGGGTGCCTTTCGCGGCGAGCCCACGGCCACAGCCTACGCGGCCAGCAAGGCCGGTCTGAATGCCTTTAGTCAATCCCTGGCCTTATACCTGGCTCCGCACAACATTTCGGTCATGGCTGTAGCGCCGGGTTGGGTAGAAACTGACATGTCGCGCACCGTCCTAGACAGCCCTGCTGGTGTCACGATTCGCGAACAGAGCCCGCTTAAGCGGGTGGCCCAGCCAGATGAGGTCGCCAACACGGTGCTATTTCTGGCCTCTGAGCCTGCCACATTCTTGACAGGCTCGATCGTCGATGTAAACGGCGCGAGCTATCTGCGCTCCTAGTGCTGCACCTTCGTTCTCTGGTGAAGCAGCACCGCCCCACCTGGGAATCTGGTTTTCCCCTATGTATTTCGCCTAGAGCCTTGAATTGCTGCAATTTTCCTAGGGCTGCACCGCTTCCAGGGCCACCGCCATCGCTCGGTCTTTCTGGGGGTCGGCACCCTGGGCATATTCCAGCAAGAAGGGCACTTCAATATCGGGTGTGACGCCGACACCCTCCAGTCGCTGATCGCCGTCCAGATAGACATCGCCCACCGCCAGATACAGAGCGCTGCCGTCCGACATCGGAAACAGCGTCCCCTGAACCACGGCACCGGGCGTTTTGCTGCCCACGACCGGGCCAATTTTGTGTTTGCGAAAGCCATAGGCCAGAATTTCTTTGCCGCTGCGGCTGTTCTGATTCACCAACATCACCACCGGTTTATTCCAGGCCGAGTCCAGCCTAGACTGGCGATTGCGGCCAAGGCTCGTGAGCTGAACGTTGCGGGGCGAATAGAGGTTGAGATAGACCGGTAGAGCGCCGCCCCAGCCTTCTCGCAGGTCGAGCACAAAACTTTCGGCCTCCTGGAGCTTGCCCGTCAGCAGTTCGGTTTCGAGCTGGGATTGGAACTGATCGCCCGCGTAGGACCAGAGATGCACATAGCCAATCTGGTGGCCCGCCTGCTCCACTAGCTCGACGCTGGCCTTGAGGGCATCCAGGAACATGATCGTGCCGTCGTAGAGGCGCGGCGTCACCCTGAACTGCTGGCTTCCCGCTCTGGGAAAGCGCTGCACGGTAACCATGACTGGCTGATTCACCTTGCCCAGAAAGGATTGAATCGGCTGAAACGGTTGGCCATCGACGCTGATCAGCCGGTCGCCGACCTGCAAACCCGCTGTCTCTGCCGGGCTGCCATCCAAAATCGCGCTGATGAAACTGCCGTCGGGGCGGGTTTCGGTGAAGATGCCAATGCCGCTATATTCCGGTTTGCCGCTGGGCAGGGTGGCCTGAAGCTGCTGCTGAAGCTCCGAGTTGCGGGGCCAGAAGATGCCCAGAATTTGGTAGTAGGCCGGTTCTTCGGGGGTGAACAGGCGGGTGTGGGAGGTTTTGAGTTCCGCCAGCATTTGGTTGATCACCTGGGCCAGTTCGGGGCGGGTCTGGGCCTGGGCAGCCTGGGTCCGGTATTTTTCGCGCATAGCGGCCCAGTCAACCCCATTGAAGTTGGGGTCGAAGAAGTGGTCGCTGACGGTCTGCCAGACCTGGTCGAAGACTGCTGGGTCAGCGGATGGGGGAGGTGGAGGTGGAGAAGCAGGGGAGAATTGGGAGAACTGGCTGAGGCTAGTGGGAGCAATCAACAGCAGTAGCCCCAGCGCTAGGGCAATCAGGCCCAGACGCCCAGAGCGGCGGCGAAAGAGTCTTGGCAGCATCCCTGGAACTTCCTGAACGGCAGACCCTAATAGAAGACTCGGCTTCTAGGCAAACGTTCCCGCAGGCTGCTGAATGACTAAATTAGCTGCTAAGTATCAGCAGGGGGCGGAAGCCGTGTTTCACCGAAACCTGGCCAATCAGATCCATTTTTTCCAGGGTGATCTGGTTACGGCCCCAGGAGAAGTTGGTGTAGAGCTTTTCGAACTCCAGCAGCATCGATTCGGCAAAGCAGGCGAACAGCTGACGGGCCGGAACGTCCATATTGACGATCCGCATGATCCGCCAGTCGATGTCGAGGGAATGCTCGACGATGCCGCCGTTCAGGACCTGGATGCCGGGCTGCTGGATCAGGCTGGCTAGGTTTTTGGGATAGCCGCCATCGATCATCAGGCAGGGCTGCTTCAGGGCAGCGTAGTCGATCTCGACGCCCTTAGGCATGCTGGCCACCCAAACCACAATATCGGCCTGGGGTAGCGCCTCCTCTAGAGGCAGCACCTTGCCCCGTCCCAAATCCTCCTGGAGCAGCTGCAGGCGGTCCTGGTTGCGGGCAACGTAGAGCAGCTCGGCCACATCGGTACGGGCATTCAGCCAGCGGCAGACGGCACTGCCGATATCGCCCGTCGCCCCACAGACGGCCACCGTTGCCCGAGACAGATCGATGCCCAGCTGTTTGGAAGCCTGCTCGACCTGACGACAGATAATATAGGCCGTGTGGGTGTTGCCGGTCGTGAACCGGTCAAACTCCAGCTTGATGTTGCGCACCTGCTGGATCTGGCTGAGGTTGAAATTCTCGAAGATGATTGACGAGAAGCCGCCCAGGGCCGTGATATTGATCCCGTGCTTCTGGGCATGGGCCATGGCGTTGATGATTTTACGGGTCGCGGCCTTGATCCGCCGGGTCGCCAGCATCTCCGGCAAAAAGCAGGACTCAACATAGCGGCCCTCAATCGTCTGGCCCGTGGCGCTGGTGACGCGAATCGTATCGACAATCTGCGGCGGGGCGCTACACCAAAAATCCAATCCTTGATCGGCATATTCCGGGTAGCCCAGCTCGCGTGCTACCGATTGGGCATGTTCTAAGCTCGTGAGATGACCAATTAAACCAAACATGGACAATGTGTCTCAGCCTGCTAATCAAGTGAAAAAGAGCGAAATGATTTGGTTCTGGGTACTTCTTGGGCGTTACTCAAGCCAGTTT
>JBJTUI010000242.1:0-13005 GCA_046080625.1 Elainella sp.
TTTTAGAGTATTCACCGTCAACGGCATTGAGGACTTTTTGACGCAGGTCATCGCTGTAGGGACTGGGCATGGCAGGGGGATTGAGTAGTGGGTCAAGATGCCTCTCTATTCTGTCCTAACTAACCCCTCGACTGCTATAGCAGGATGGACATGGAGGCGGTTTACCCTAACATCACCACCCTGATCATACCGACAGCCGCTCCAGGTAACTAACCGTTGCCACTGCAAAACGCCTCACTCCCCATCCCCTCATCCCCTCCCCCCCTCATCCCCTCATCCCCTCATCCCCTCATCCCCCCACCTCCCCATCCCCTCACCGCCAGTGGAAAAATCAGCATAAACGTCGAACCAATCCCCACCTCCGACTCCAGCGTAATTTCCCCCTGCAACAGCTTCACCAGCCGCACCACAATCGCCAGACCGAGGCCGGTGCTGTCGGGGGCAAAAGACTGGTCGAGGGCCGGAACCCGGAAGTAGGGGTTGAACACCTTAGCCTGATCTTCAGGGGAAATGCCGACGCCCGTATCGCTGACCGCCAGCAGCCACTGCTGATCATTGAGGACGCGGCAGCTAATCAGCACCTTGCCCGTCTCGGTGTAGCGAATCGCGTTGCTGACTAAATTGGTGAGAACCTGCTGGAGCCGCAGCGCATCCGTCATCACCTCAGCCGGAGCCTGATCACAATCCAGCACTAAGTCTAGATGGCGCTGGCTCGCGAGGGGCTGCATCAACTCAACTGCTGCCTCAATTACCTGCCGCACGTCGGTGGGGGTGAGACGAAGCTGAAGCTGACCGGCATCGCTGCGCGACAGTTCTAGAGCGTCGTTGATCAGCCGCAGCAGCTGCCGTCCGTTGCGCAACACCCGCTCCACATGCTCCAGGTTGGGCATCGAGTCTTTCACCGGATTGCGCTGCTGGCGCAGAAACAGCTCGGAATAGCCAATGATTGAGGTGAGCGGTGTTTTCAGCTCGTGGGCCAAATGGGACAGGTTTTCCTGGCTGGTATGCTCTAGCCGCTGGAGTTCCTGGTTGGTGAGGTTGAGCTGGTGCTGTAGACGCTCCAGTTCCTGCAATCGCTGGTTGACATAGCTGCGAAAACATTCGGCAAGCGCCGAATCCACCACGGCGTTGATCAGCGACACGGCCCGCAAAACTTCTTCCGCCGTGGCCTGCAATAGCCCTGCCCGCAGATGCTGCAAAATCGTCGCTCGCAGCAGATGATATTCGCGGGCAATTTCCGTCGGCTCAAACCCCTGTTCGGCCCGCTGCAATCCGTGCTGGAGGCTGGCCCGGGCGATCGTTTCCACATCGCTTTCTTCCACCTGGGACAGCACCGTGGTCAGGGCTTGCAGCACGTAGGGAATGTGATCGCGAATCGCCTGGTGTGACAGCTGATCGGTTGTGGAGATTTGCCGATCGCGCTCCACTGCCGCAATCCAGGCTTCCGTGATCTGATCGGCCTTCTGGCCCAGAAGTTGACTAAAATCCACCATGTCGTACCCATTCGTCTCAATCTCCTTCAGTGTAGCGATCCGTCAGGCTTTCAGCTGGCCAGAGAGTCGGGCCAGATTCAGGTTTGTGAATAAATTTGAAGCGAATTCAAGCTGTTCAACAAAAATAAGAAATCGTTCGGTCCTTCTAGTGCAAGAAACGGCCTAAAGCGGCTTCTATCAGCAATTTCGCCCAGACCCTAGGTGACGAACTAGCAGCGGGGATCACGCTCAGCTGCTGTATAGCAGATTCTTTCAAGTTATTTTAAGCTCGGTTACAAAGTTTAATTCTCGCCAGGTTTCACCCAACCATTACCAGGGGAACAATCCAGAAGGGTGATGCAACTGATCTGCAATGTTTGCCATGCTATTGATGTAGGTCACTACAACACTAACGGAACGTGGGCCTGGTGCAGGCCTGAGCGCCATAGCCATGCCATCGCGCTTCCTATTGCATTTCCCATTTCGTCCACCTAAAAACCTTCAGACTTAGTAGGACATCACTATGCTGTTAACCATCGCTTCACTGCCCGCTGATTTCGCCCTCTCCCTGGCTACGGCCAGCGTTGTGCTCTGCCCGGTGCTCTGTGGCCTGATGGCCTATCGGGTCAGCCGCAGTTACGCCAAGCTGCGGGCCAGCTAGATCCCGAATCCCCATGTGTTCAAATTGCCAGACGGCTAGAATGTCGTCCGCACCTGCATGAAATGCCCGATCAGGTAAAGCGAACCGCAGAGCACCAGAGTCCCCGTCTGGGCCTGAGCCGCCCGATTCAGGGCCGGGATCACGTCTTCATAGAGTTCACAGGCGGCCAGCTCGGGACAAACCTGCCAGGCCAACTCGGCCAGCTTCGCCAGATCGGTGGGCAGATGTTCTGGTACCGGCACCAGGTAGAGCCAGTCGCCCGGACGCAGCAGCGCCTTGAGAATATCGCTGTGGTCTTTGGTGCCAATCATACCCAGCACCCAGCGCATCGGCGGCTCTAGCGGGCCGCTATCCAAATTGCGTTCCAGATTGCGATTCAGGCTGCGATCCAGATAGTCGCGCAGCATTTCCGCCCCTGCCGGATTGTGGGCTCCGTCGATCAGCAGCGGACAGCCCTGCCACTGGCTCCACTGCATCCGCCCCGGCCACTGGGTTGCGGCCATGCCCTGCTGAATTTGGGCCGAACTGATGGCCCAGCCCTGCTGTTGCAACAGGGTAAGAGTCGCCAGCGCCACCGCCGAATTGATCAGCTGGTGCTGACCCAGCAGGGGCAACGGGTAACGGAAAGCCGCCGTTGGACTAAAGCGAAACTCGGCCCAGCCTTCCCCCAAATCCTGGGCAGGCTCGACCCAAACAGCAGGGCAGTCGAGTTGGCTTAGCCGCTGCCGCAACACCGCCTCGGCTGCCGGGGGCTGGGGAGCGATCACGGCAGGACAGGCAGATTTCAAAATTCCGGCCTTTTCGCGGCTGATGTCGGCCAGGGTGGGTCCCAACCGCTGCCAGTGTTCCAGGCTAAGCGAAGTAATCACGCTGACCAAAGGCCGCTCGCAAACGTTGGTAGCATCCAGCCGACCGCCCAGCCCGACCTCCACAATCGCAATATCTACCTGCTGTTGGGCAAAGTAGAGCCAGGCCGCCGCCGTGATCACCTCAAACTGGGTCGGCGAAGTCTGCTGCGGATCGATCGCCGCCAGCACCTGCTTCAGCAGAGCATAGAGTTCCAGAGCCGGAATCGGCTGCTGGTTCAGGCAGATCCGCTCACACCAGCTGACCAGATGGGGCGAAGTGTAGCGCCCAACCCGATAGCCAGCCGTCGTCAGCACCGAAGCCAGATAGGCACAAACCGACCCCTTGCCGTTGCTACCCGCCACATGCACAATCGGCACCTGTCGCTCCGGATTACCCAAAGCCGCCAACAGACGCTCGATCCGCTCCAGCCCTAATTCGACCCCGAAGTGAGTAAAGCGATTCAACAGGTCGTTCACCTGCATCAAAGCCTGGTCAGGAGAAAGATCAGCCCAGGTTGATTTCAACGGCTCTAAATTCGTCACCTGCCCATCCTCTCAAACTCCATTCCAGCAAGCTTCACGCCTCAAAAATCTTAGCGTAGAGAGGCCAGCCAAGGCTGAATCCAACAGAGCATTCCACAAAACCCAGCCACCTCCCCACTCCCCCACCTCGCCACTCCCCCACCTCCCCAATTTCCCGCTTATTAACCTACTCTTTAAGTTCAACTCTTAGCTTGGGTGTATCGAGTTTTACGTGCCCCATCCCCTAACGCATGAGCGAAAATCCGGTTTCCCTGCGCCGCTCGGCCTCGGCCCGCTGGCGGCCCAATCGCGGCCTCAGCCAATGGTCAGAACGACTGGTGAGGCTGCTGTTTGGCGGCTTTGCCCTGATCTCAATTGCCACCACAGTCGGGATCATTCTGTCGCTGGTGTTCGAGACGATTGAGTTTTTCAAAGAAGTCTCCCCTCTGAATTTTCTGTTCGACCGGGAATGGACGCCCCTATTTGCTGGTCCCAAATACGGCATTTTTGTGCTGATCAGCGCCACCCTGCTGACCTCAGTGATTGCCCTGCTGGTGGCGATCCCGCTCGGCCTGCTGGCCGCCATCTACCTGAGCGAATATGCCTCACCCCAGCTGCGGCGCGTTCTCAAACCGGCCCTGGAACTGCTGGCTGGAGTGCCCAGCGTCGTCTACGGCTATTTTGCCCTGCTGCTGATCACGCCAATTTTGCAGGCGATCATTCCGGGCGTGGAAGTATTCAATGCCCTCAGTGCTGGTCTGGTGATGGGGATCGCGATTTTGCCCACGGTGGCCTCGCTCAGTGAAGACGCGATCTACGCCGTGCCCCAGAGTTTGCGCCAGGGAGCCTATGCCCTGGGAGCAATGAAGCGGGAAATGGTGCAGAACGTGGTGCTGCCCGCCGCCCTCTCGGGAATTGTGGCCGCCTGCATTTTAGGCATCGCCCGCGCCGTCGGTGAAACCATGATTGTGACGATTGCGGCAGGCCAGAACCCGCGTCCGCTGACCGCCAACCTCAGCTTCCTCGACCCGCGCCTGTCGGTGCAGACCATGACTTCGTTTATTGTGCAGGTGAGCATGGGCGATGCCCCGGTCGATTCGATCGAATACAAAACGATTTTTGCCGTCGGCATGTCGCTGTTTGCCCTGACGCTGCTGCTGAATCTGTTTAGCTTCTGGTTTGTCAACCGGTTTCGGGAGAAGTACGAATGACCGCAGAACCTACTGTATTACCGCTGGCCGAGCCGCCCCGTTTCCAGGCCGACCTAACGGGCCGCTACCGCCGTGAGCGGCTGTTTCAAAGTCTGGCCCTGCTGGCCACCCTGGTAGGTCTGGCCGTGTTGGCCCTGCTGCTGGCCGATATCCTGATCGACGGCCTGCCCCGCCTCAGTTGGGATTTTCTTACCTCCTTCCCCTCCCGCCGTCCGGCCCAGGCGGGAATTCTCTCGCCTCTGGTGGGCACCCTCTGGCTGCTGGTGCTGACGGCCCTGATTGCGATTCCAGTGGGCGTCGCCGCCGGAATTTTCCTGGAGGAATTCGCTGCCGAAACCTGGCTGGCTAAAGTGATTGAAATAAATATCGGCAATCTGGCCGCCGTGCCCTCGATCATCTACGGCCTGCTGGCCCTCCAGGTGTTCGTTCGCTGGATGGAGCCAATCACGGGCGGGCGCAGCGTCCTGGCAGGCGGCCTCACCCTGTCGCTGCTGGTGCTGCCGATCATCATCGTCTCGACCCGCGAAGCCCTGCGAGCCGTGCCGAGCAGCATTCGGCAGGCCGGATTTGCCCTGGGCACAACCCGCTGGCAGGTGGTGCGCGACCACGTTTTGCCCGTCGCCTTTCCCAGCATCCTCACGGGCACGATTCTGGCCCTGTCCCGCGCTATCGGTGAAACCGCCTCCCTGATCACGATTGGAGCCCTCACCTTTATCGCCTTCCTGCCGCCGCTCAACCCGATCAGCGAAGGACTGCGCTCGCCTTTCACGGCCCTGCCGATCCAGACCTACAACTGGATCTCGCGGCCCCAGCCCGAATTCCACCAGAACGCCGCAGCCGCGATTATCGTCCTGATCACCGTTCTGCTGACAATGAACGCGACCGCCATCTACCTGCGTAGCCGCACCCAGCAGCTGCGCAACGATTAAGGTTCTGCGTCTAGTGTTTTGCGTTCTTTTTGCCCATCTTGTTTTCGCCCATCTTGTTTTTGCCGATCCTGTTTTTTGCCAATCATGCCTTCTATCGCTTCTTCGGTTGACACCGTTCTACAAGTCGCAGATGTCTCGGTCTACTACGGGAAATTTCTAGCCCTGCGAGATGTTCACCTAGCCATTCCCCAACAGCAGGTCACGGCTTTTATCGGCCCGTCTGGCTGCGGTAAGAGTACGCTGCTGCGCTGCTTTAACCGGATGAATGATTTGATTAACGGCGCTCGCATCACCGGCAATATTCTCTATCGCGGTGAAGATCTCTATGCTTCAGGGGTCGATCCGGTGGATGTGCGCCAGCAAATTGGCATGGTGTTCCAAAAGCCCAATCCCTTTCCCAAATCAATTTATGAGAACGTTGCCTATGCCATTCGAGTCAACGGCTACCAGGGCAACGTAGACGAGCAGGTGGAGCAGTCTCTGCGCGACGCGGCCCTCTGGGACGAGGTGAAGGACAAGCTCAAACAAAACGCCCTCTCGCTTTCGGGTGGCCAGCAGCAGCGGCTCTGCATTGCCCGCGCCCTTGCCATCGAACCCGACGTGCTGCTGATGGACGAACCCTGCTCGGCCCTCGACCCGATCTCGACTGCCCGAATTGAAGAGCTGATCCACGACCTGAAGCAGCGCTACACGATCGTGATTGTCACCCACAACATGCAGCAGGCCTCTCGGGTATCGCAAATGACCGCCTTCTTCAACACTGGCGCTGGCGAGGACGGAGCCCGCTCTGGCTATTTGGCCGAATTTGGCAGCACCGAGCAGATCTTCTCTAATCCAGTTCAAGAGGCAACGCAGGACTATGTGGGCGGACGGTTTGGTTAACAGGCTCAATTACTAGGCTAAGTTGTCAGGTTCAATTAACAGGCCCACGATGAACAGATCTGCATATATCTGCATACAGTTGTATTGATCATCTGTATCTGCCATCCTGACTGCCGTGATCCCTGCAATTCTGGCTCTGGGGCTGGAGGCTCTGTGAGCCCGGCAATGTTGATTGCGTTCACGCTAATTCGACTATGATAAACAGCAGGTGTGAGCGTGACAGAATTTTATGCAATTAAAAAATACGTATCTAAGCTTCTGGCTGAGGTATTGCGGTCTGTTATTTTCCTGTGTTTCCGTCTTGTTTCTAGCGCCAGCTTGGGCCGAAGACCAGCAGACAGGTCCCAGCCCAGCCCCAGCTCTGGCCCTGGAAAAATCCACGGAAGACCCTATAGAATCAATAGAATCACCCCAGGCTTCTCTGAACCTTCACTCCGCTGAGCTGCCTGCCATCCGCCCTGAACCCGATGCTGGCCCTATTCCTGTTAGCATTCCTGTCAGCGAGCTGGCCCCAGCTGAGCAAATCCCTGAACAAGCAGCCCTTAGCCCAGCCTCCGGCTCCGCCCAAGACTTGATGGAGAATCAGGTAGCTGAGAGCGGCTCCGCCCAACCAGAGCTTGCCCAAACAGGATCTGCCAGAACAGAATCTTCTAGAACAGACATTTTCGAGAGAGCCAGAGCCAGAGACACGGTCAGAGAGACTGCCCAAGTTAGGTCCACTGCTCCCGCTTCGCCTCTAGCCACCATACCGACAGCGCCAAATTCGGGCTCGGCGATGCGCCAGCTGACCTCTGTTTCCCAACTCGCGGATGTGCAGCCGACGGATTGGGCCTACCAGGCTCTCCAGTCTCTAGTCGAGCGCTATGGCTGCATTGTCGGCTATCCTGACGGCACCTACCGGGGGACACGCGCCCTGACCCGCTTCGAGTTTGCCGCCGGGCTGAACGCCTGCCTTAATCGGATCGACGAACTGCTGGCTGCCAGTACTGCTGACCTCGTGACCAAGGAAGAGCTAGCCACGCGCGAGCGCCTGCGATCCGAGTTTGCCAACGAACTGGCGCTGCTGCGGGGGCGGATGGATGGCCTGGAGGCTCGGGTGGCTGAACTGGAATCGAATCAGTTTTCGACCACCGTTAGGCTGAACGGCAGCGCGGTCATGGCCGTCTCTAACGCCTTTGGCGATGGCCTGGACAACCAGGTGATTGGTCAGTACCGCTATCGCTTCCTGCTGAGCGGCAGCTTTACAGGCAGCGACAATTTTTTACTGGGAATTTACGCGGGTAATGCGGTAGGCAACGGCTTCGATACGGGCGGTTTTGACCTGCCGGGGCTGGAGGTCTCTGATCCAACTGGCACCACGGTAGATCAGATCTCGACCCAGGAAGGGGGGCTCGCCTCTACGATTGCGGCCACCACCGATAACAGCCTGCTGTTTCTGGCCTCTGCCTATTCCTTTCCGGTTGGCGATCAGCTCATGGTCAACCTCAGCGTGGGACGGACGCCCTACTATTTCTTTACCCCCACTCTGAACGGGCTCTACACCAGCGATGAAGGGACCGGGGCCATCGGCACGTTTGCCCGACTTGATCCGGTCTATCTGCTGGTTGGCGGCGGTACGGGCGTGGTGTTCAACTACAACATCACCGATTCGCTGGAGTTGACCGCAGGCTATCTGGCTGACGGTGGCACGGTCGGTGATCCCAGTCCCGGAAGCGGTTTGTTCAACGGCGGCTATGGTGTCCTGGGTCAGCTCACCTGGCAAATTACCGACGGGCTGTCGGTGGCCGGGGTCTATGCCCATGACTATGCGCCGGGCGGCAGGTTTGGCTTCAACAACAACGGGCTGGGCTCTACGGGCACCGCAATTGCGAATACGCTGGCCGGACAGGATTTGCTGGGCGGGGAAGATTTTGGCCTGTCCCAGGAGCCCGTTGTCACCAACGGCTATTCAGCCCAGTTCTCCTGGGAAATCAATCCCCAGCTGGTGCTCAGCGGCTGGTTTGGCACCTATTACACCCGCCTGATTGAACGCGGAGACGGCAACATTCTCACCTATGCCCTCACCTTTGCGGTGCGCGATCTGTTTCAGGACGGCAACCTGCTGGGTCTGGCCGTTGGGGCCGAACCCTACCTGACGCGGATGGGCGGCGATCCCGTAGATTTTGATGTGGATATACCGCTCCACGTTGAGGCATTCTATCGCTACCAGATTACCGATAATATTTCAGTGACGCCCGGTGTGATTTGGCTAACTGCTCCCAACCAGTCTGCCGATAATCCCGATGCGGTGATTGCCACTCTCAGGACGACGTTTGAGTTCTAGGCCGAGGTTAGTCCAAGCTTGGGTTCAGATCTAGATAGGCCAAATCCAGATAGGCCAAATCCAGATAGGCCAAATCTAGTAGGCCAGATCTAGAACAGCCGATAGAATGTTAGCCAGTTTACTCGTCCAATTTGATGATTACAGCGATTTTCATTTCAGTTAGCTAAAGGAGGGGGGTGTGGGGGCGGTGCCCCCACGCAGGGGCGTAGCCCCTGCACCCCACTGTTAATCCGTGGTTTATTGATCTGAAAACTGCTGTAAGTTTGGTTACCCGGTTTGGTTGCCCGGTTTGCTCATCCGCTTTACTTGCCCGGTTCGCTCCTCCAGTAGACCCTCTAGGCCAGCCCGATCAAATCGATCCTGATGCCGCACGCTTGTGTAATTCAGGCCAGCCAATTAAGATTGGGCCAATTTATCCCCCTGATTCTAGTTCCCAGGAGTATCAACCCATGACAGTCTTTATCATTAGCATTGTTGTTACCGCGATTAGTCTATTGATTGTTTCCAAGCTGCCGACCGGCGTTGAGATCGACAACCCGCTGATTGCCCTGCTGGCAGGCGGAATTATCGGTGCTTTCAGCGGCCTGTGGGGCCTGTTTCCTACCTGGTTTAGAGCCGGTACGGCCCTGCTCAGTCTGGGGCTGATTCCACTGATTGGCAGCATCATTGTTTTTGGCCTGACGGCCATGTGGGTCGAGGGATTCCGTCTGCGTTGGGGCTTTGGCAGCGCCATTCTGGGGGCTATTGCTCTGGCCATTGTCAACTCGGTTCTGTTTTTTGTCCTGCGCCAAACTGGCCTGGTTCCTGTTTAGCTTCACGCCTGAGTTCTTGGCGTTCATTCTAATTCTTTCTAAATCTGCACAGAATCAATCGGGTCAAGGGGCGGGTCAAGGGGGCTGATGCTAGCGCAACCTTAGCCTTGATCTCGGATTGTCAGACGGTGGAATCGGTCATGGCTACAGCGTCTCCTATGTCGTTGATCAAACTGGAGCGGCAGAACTTTGGAGTTCTCTGCCTGACGCTGTTCATGATTTCCTACAACGTCGCCGTGCTGCCGCCGATTATGCCGCTGCTGGTGCGCCAGCTGAATACCAGCATTGGTTACGTCCAGGGGGCGCTAGTCCTGTTCTCACTGGTGACGGCTGCCTTTGCCCCAACCTGCGAAAACCTCTGCCGGTTCTATGGCCGTACCAGGGTATTTGGGGTGGGGCTGGCCCTGTATGGCGTTGGTATCGCGATCACGGCCCTCAGTCCTGATATTGGCGTCCTGGTGGTCAGCTTTTCCCTGTTCACCGGGCTGGCCGCCACCCCGCTGGTGAGTACGCCCTGGACGATCGTCGATTTCGCCTACGACGGCAAACAGGAGCAGCAGGCCATTCTCAGCCTCACCCTGGCTTCGACCCTGGGCGGACTGGCAGGCTCGATTTTGGGCGGGTTGATTGCCACTAATCTGGGCTGGCGCTGGGCCTTTTTGCCTGCCCTGGTGGTGTTTGTCCTGGTGGCTGTGCTGGGTCGCTCCCTGCCGGAAACGGTAGCGCCGCTCCAGACGCCGATCGACTGGGTGGGCGGGCTGGTCTCCTTCCTGGGGCTGGGCTCAATTCTGCTGGGAATCAGTCTGGCGGGCGAGTTTGGCTGGTGGCAGCCCAAGCGGCTGTTCTCGATTGCTGGGGTGATCATCCCGCCGTTTGCCCTGTCGATTGTGCCGACCCTGATCTCGGTAGGGGTGGTCTGTCTGGGATTTTTTGTGTTCTGGCAGCGGCAGCAGGCCCATCAGGCCGGGGCTTCCCTGCTGCGGGTCGGCCTGTTGCGGAAGCCGGTGTTTGTGTTTGGCCTGCTCACCACCCTGCTGCATGACCTGATTGCGACCGGCATTCAGTTCAATCTCTACCAGTTCTTGCCCGCTGTTTTGCTGCTCAATCCGGGACAGACGGCCCTGGCGGTGTTGCCCTACAACCTGACGATGGTTGTGGTGATTGTGGTGCTTCTGAAATACCTCGACCTGGATCGGCAGTTTCCTCCGAAATATATTGTTTACTTCGGGCTGGCGCTGATCACAGTCGGGATTGGCGGCCTCTATTGGGCCATTGGCCCCGATCTGACGCCCCTACACCTGCTGCCTCCCCTGATCGTCATGGGCATTGGCTCAGGCTGCTTCTCGGCCTACATCGGCAGCCTCACCTATTCTGTTGCCAGCCGGGCCGAAAAACCGGAGGGCACCGGCATCTATCGGCCTGCCCAGCAGCTCGGCAGTTCCCTGGGGCGAGGCATTCTAGGCACGATTCTGATCGCGTTCACCTCAACCCAAATTGTTGACCGCGTCCTGCAAACTCTGGGCAAAACCCTGTCGCCAGAACAGCGCCAGGAGGCGATTGCGTTCCTACAGCGGATCATCCAAACCTACTCCCGCTCGGAACGACGCGAGATTCTCTCCCAAATGTTGCCCGAAGCGGTCAAGGCCCAGTTTCCCTCGATCCTGGAAGCCTCAGCGATTGCCGGAATCCGCACGGCGCTGCTGGTGGCATTGGGCCTCAGCCTGGTTTGTTTGGGGCTGGCCACCACTTTGCCCAAATCGCCCGGTCGCCCAAATTCCCCAGAGGAGATCTCAGAAGAACCTCCAGAACAGCCCTAAAGGGCTCCCAGCAAAACCTCCGTGCCCTAAAATTTGTTTACTCCCCTCGGTTGAGGCCGTTCCCATGCCTGATTTGCGCTTACCTGATCGCCGCCCAAACGTCAGGGTGCTCCTGACTCTGGTTACGCTGCTGCTGGCTTTGCTGCTCGGCGGCACCCGGCTTCCCGCCCTGGCCCAGAGTCCGCCCGGAAATCAGGTGGATGGCTACCCGGTGATGCTGGATGGCAACGAATTGTTTCGAGTCAATCAGGGCATCGCGGGGGTGGTTTCGGCTGAAGAGCGGGCCAGGGTGATCTCCGAACGCCTGCTGCAAGTGGCGAACAACAGTGCCGTCACACCGGAGGCTATTCGAGTTGAGGAACAGGACAATAGCTCCGTGGTGATGGCTGACGATATGGTGCTGTTTACGGTGCGGGCAGCCGACCAGGAAGGCGATCAGTCGCATCAGGCCATGGCCGAGAAGTCCGTGCAGAGTTTGCGCTCTGCCCTGGGCCAATACCGCCAGGACCGCAGCGTTAAGCAGATCCTCCAGGGCGTTTTGTTCGCGGCCCTGAGCACGATTGGCCTGATCAGCTTTCTGCTGCTGCTCCAGCGATTTACGTCGCGGCTGCTGATCCGGATTCGCGCCGCCCGTCAGGCCGACCGCCTCGACTTAAGGAGTCTTGTAAAAATAACCTGAGCAGGCAAGGGGCTTAAGCCCCTTGTTCAAGCCAGTAGACCGATCCAGGTGATCAACTTATTCGTACAAGCTGCCTAAGGCTGCAAAACTTCCAGGTTTTGGGCTCTAACGCCACGGGCTATCTGCTGGCTGGCACCGTCAACCTGCTGCGGCCCCTGTTGATTCTGGTCGGCCTCTACCTCTATATCCCGTTCGTATTGAGCCAGTTTCCAGCCACCCGAGCTATCGGCAGATCGATCTTCAATGACATTATCTATCGGCTCAACCAGCTCGCAACCACCTTTGTACAATACCTGCCCAATCTGGTCACAATTTTAATTATCGCCATCGTCACCCACTACGTTATTCAATTCGCCAAACTCGTGATTGCCGAACTGGGGCGCGACGATGCCTACCCCTGGTTTTACCCAGAATGGGTACCTCCCACCACCCGGCTAGCCACGCTGCTGCTAATTGCGGTTGCTGCGATTGTGGCGGCCCCTTACCTGCCTGGCTTCAACTCGCCTGCCTTTCAGGGAATTTCCCTCTTCCTGGGCGCGCTGTTCACCCTGGGCTCCTCGTCTGTGGTGGCCAACGCCATCGCAGGCACAATCCTGATCTACACGCGAGCCTTCCGGATCGGCGATATCATTCAAATCGGCGACGTGACCGGCGAGGTAATCGACAAATCCCTGTTTGTCACCCGAATTCTCACCTTCAAAAAAGAGACGATCACGATTCCAAATTCGTCAGTGCTCAACAGCAACGTGATTAACTTCAATGCCGTCTCTCGTGAAGCTAACCAGTACCTGGTGCTACATACAACGATCACCATAGGCTACGATGTGCCCTGGCGCAAAGTTCACGACA